>JANMFP010000398.1:0-1804 GCA_031378135.1 Variovorax sp.
CAACACCAAGATCAACGATCTCTACAAGCAATACATCCCCAATGGTAATGCGCTCTTGCAGCAAATCGATGCAGCCGTTGGAGAGTCCATGGGCAAGGCCATGGCTGAGGTGGTACGGCAAAACGGCGATGCGTGGAACGAGACATTCACTGGCTTGCAATTACAGAAAATGGTCAAGCGCTTGGACGACTGCAAAGACGCTCACAAAGATGCCGCCAAAACCTGCAAGCAACAGATCTCCGATGCCATCGTGTTTACCAACACCGCGATGTCTGGTCTGGGCAAAGCTGGCAACTATGCCGGCATCGGCGCACTCGGCGCGCAGCATCCCGCCTATCTCAATTATGTGAAATTCATACAAGATGCCGACGGTACAGTGGGCAAACACGTTGCGCATTCTGCTTTGGTGATGCTTAGCGAAAGCCCCCTTGTTGCAACCGGCAGCGCTGCGGCACCTCCTGCACCCGGCGCGATCATTTCAGCAGCCAAAACTCCACCACCAGCTTCTACAGGCTTGGCAGGCTTGGCTCAAACACCCGGTCAAGCAATGGGTGGTGGATTGGCTTCTCCGCCCAAACCCAGCGCACCCGCTGCCACCTTCGGTATGCCAGCCGCGCCCACTATGGGCGCTGTCGCGATGAATTCCAACAGAAACCCAGCCCTATCGACGGATCGCAGCGCGGCCACGGCTAGCAAAGCACCTGTCGTGGCCGCCCCTGCTGCTGCAAACATTGACAAAACCGCACCCGATGCCAGCAAACCGCCCGAGCCGCCGAAATCCATCACGAATCTACTGCCTTTTGATCCTGCGGCCTACCGCAATCTGCGGGAAAAACAGATTGAAGATGAATGGATGCCCAAATGCGCTGGGCAAGCGCAATGCTTGAGCAAGGTCAATGACATCACCGATAAATTGCTGAATGCTGAAATCGCTGCATTGAAGTCGGGCACGCCCGTGCACACAGACAAAGCGGCTGTCACGGCCTTTCAAAACTCCTTGGATCCGATCTTCGATCCACAATTCAAAGATGCCCTGCCCAAAACAGTCATGGCGAGTTCACAGCCTGCGGGGCCATTGATGGCAAGCAATCCAACCCCGCCCCCGAAACCTGTCGTGACATTGCTGCCGTTTGATGCAGCGACCTACCGCACTGTGCGAGACAAAGAGATCAAGGCAGAGTGGATGCCCAAGTGCGGCGGCAATGCAGCCTGCCTTCAGCGGATGAACGACATCACCGAAGCCCTGCTGAAAAGAGAAATCGCGGCTTTGAGTGCAGGCACGCCACACCACACCGACCGAGTCGCTGTCATCGCTTTTCAAAATTCGCTTGATCCGATCTTCGATCCGCAGTTCAGAGCCGTCATACCCGTGGTGGCCACAGCGCCAGCATCCAACGGGAGTGGCGCAATGAGCAACAAAAAACCAGATTTCTCTATAAAAATCAAATAGCGATGCGGCGTGTGTCATTCTTTGACCCGCCACAATCGACGGATTCAAAAGCTTCCTTGCCCACCCATGCGCAGTGCCAACTGCGTGCGGTTGCTCGCGCCCAGAATGCGAAACACCTCTTTCAAATAGGCTTTCACGGTGCCCTCGGTCAAGCCGAGTTCGGTGGCGATTTGCGCATTGGTCAGGCCGCGCGCCACCGCCAAGGCCACATCACGCTGGCGCGGGCTCAGGCCTTGGGATGGCTCTGAAGCGATGTTTTTTGAAGAAAAAAGGCCGGTAGCCGGCATAAAACCTGAGTGAGATGCTATTGAAAGAGTAGTGATTGAAGGGTGGTCTTGCCAGCCGATGGGCATG
>JANMFP010000400.1:0-3505 GCA_031378135.1 Variovorax sp.
CCTAACTCCGCTCTGCGTAAAGTTGCCAAAGTGCGCTTGACCAACGGTTTTGAGGTGATCTCCTACATCGGCGGCGAAGGCCACAACCTGCAAGAACACAGCGTCGTGCTGGTTCGCGGCGGTCGTGTCAAAGACTTGCCCGGTGTGCGTTACCACATCGTTCGTGGCTCGCTCGATTTGCAAGGCGTGAAAGACCGCAAGCAATCGCGCTCCAAGTACGGTGCTAAGAAGCCAAAAGCCAAGTAAATTGGCTTGAGCCAAAGGCTAGAAGCTTTAGGTTCGTTAGATTGAAGGTGCTGTTTCCCGCGTGGCGCGGTGATGCAGCGTAGTGACTCCCTCTGGCAATCGTGCTGGAAGAGTCGAGTAAGTTGAAGGTTCATAAGAACTTTCTCGGTGTCTTACATACCAAGATGCCAGCTGAAGCAAAGAATGAGGTGAAACCATGCCACGTCGTCGCGAAGTCCCTAAACGTGAAATTCTGCCGGATCCAAAATACGGCAACATCGAGCTCTCAAAATTCATGAACGTCATCATGGAGAGCGGTAAGAAAGCGGTTGCTGAGCGCATCATTTATGGCGCACTCGAGCAAATCGAAAAGAAGGCGGGTAAAGACCCGATGGAGTTGTTTGGCGTGGCCATCAACAACGTCAAGCCGATGGTGGAAGTGAAATCCCGCCGCGTCGGTGGTGCAAACTACCAAGTGCCTGTTGAAGTCCGTCCAGTTCGTCGCTTGGCTTTGTCCATGCGCTGGATCAAAGAAGCCGCTCGTAAACGTGGTGAAAAATCCATGGCTCTGCGCTTGGCCAACGAGCTGATGGAAGCTTCTGAAGGCCGTGGCGGCGCGATGAAAAAGCGCGACGAAGTCCACCGCATGGCGGAAGCCAACAAGGCCTTCTCCCACTTCCGCTTCTAAGGGCGGCTACTGCGCGGGCGATCTGCGTCGTTGCGGGTCCCGTCTAAAAATCCTCATGGCCTTGAAGGCCACTCCGGTTTTTAGCCACCCGCGCCTAGCATCTCATCCCGCTCGCTACGCCGCGTTGCTCTCAACAAGAGTTGTGCGGCATCAGTTTTGAACACAAAGGATATTTATCATGGCACGCGCCACTCCCATTGAGCGTTATCGCAACATCGGCATTTCTGCACACATCGATGCAGGCAAAACCACGACCACAGAGCGTGTGTTGTTTTATACCGGTGTGAACCACAAAATCGGCGAAGTGCATGACGGCGCTGCCACCATGGACTGGATGGAGCAAGAGCAAGAGCGCGGCATCACGATCACGTCGGCTGCCACCACCTGCTTCTGGTCTGGCATGGGCAAGACCTTTGACGAGCATCGCATCAACATCATCGACACCCCCGGCCACGTGGACTTCACAATCGAGGTGGAGCGCTCGATGCGCGTGCTCGACGGCGCTTGCATGGTCTATTGCGCTGTGGGCGGCGTGCAGCCACAGTCTGAAACCGTCTGGCGTCAGGCCAACAAGTACAAAGTGCCTCGTTTGGCCTTTGTGAACAAGATGGACCGCACTGGTGCCAACTTCTTCAAAGTCTATGAGCAGATGAAGTTGCGCTTGAAGGCCAATCCTGTGCCTTTGCAAATACCGATCGGCGCTGAAGAAAACTTTGCCGGCGTGGTTGACCTTGTCAAAATGAAATCCATCCTGTGGAGCGAGGCCGACAAAGGCGTGACTTTCACTTACGGCGAGATTCCTGCGGAACTGGCTGAAAAAGCGGCTGAGTTCCGTGAAAAGCTGGTCGAAGCGGCTGCTGAAGCATCGGAAGAGCTGATGAACAAATACTTGGAAGGCGTTGAGCTGACCGAGTTAGAAATCAAAGCTGCTATTCGCCAACGCGCCATCGCCTGTGAAATTCAGCCGATGCTGTGTGGCTCTGCATTCAAAAACAAAGGCGTGCAAGCCATGCTTGACGCTGTCATTGAATACATGCCTAGCCCGGTGGATATTCCGCCCGTGGATTGCATGGACGAAGATGAGAAACCCACAACTCGCCGCGCCGCTGACGACGAGAAATTCGCTGCCTTGGCATTCAAGTTGATGACCGATCCGTTTGTAGGCCAGCTCACCTTCGTGCGCGTCTACTCTGGCGTGCTCAAGTCGGGCGACAGCGTGTACAACCCGATCAAGGGCAAGAAAGAGCGTATTGGCCGTATCGTGCAAATGCACGCCAACGCCCGTGAGCCTGTGGATGAGATTCGTGCGGGAGATATCGCTGCTTGCATCGGCTTGAAAGACATCATCACAGGCGAAACCCTGTGCGATCCAGATCACGTAGTCACGCTGGAGAAAATGGTCTTCCCTGAGCCTGTGATTGCACAGGCTGTTGAGCCAAAAACCAAGGCTGACCAAGAAAAGATGGGCATTGCCCTGAATCGCTTGGCGCAAGAAGACCCGTCGTTCCGCGTGCGCACCGATGAAGAATCTGGCCAGACCATCATCGCCGGTATGGGCGAACTACACCTGGAAATTATTGTTGACCGCATGAAGCGCGAATTCGGTGTGGAAGCCAACGTCGGCAAGCCACAAGTGTCTTACCGCGAAACTATCCGCAAGACGGTGGAAGACGCTGAAGGCAAGTTTGTGCGTCAGTCGGGCGGTAAGGGCCAGTACGGTCACGTGGTGCTCAAGATTGAGCCCAATGAGCCAGGCAAAGGCAATGTGTTTGTTGACGCGATCAAAGGCGGTGTGGTTCCTCGCGAATACATCCCTGCGGTGGAAAAAGGCATCATGGAAGCCGTCACGCAGGGCGTGTTGGCCAACTATCCTGTGGTTGACGTGAAAGTCACGCTGCACTTCGGTTCGTACCACGATGTGGACTCCAACGAACTCGCGTTCAAGATGGCTGCGATCTTCGGCTTCAAAGAAGGCTGCCGTAAGGCCAGCCCGGTGATTTTGGAGCCGATGATGTCGGTTGAAGTCGAGACCCCTGAAGACTATGCCGGTAACGTGATGGGCGATTTGTCCAGCCGCCGCGGCATGGTGCAAGGCATGGAAGACATGGTCGGTGGTGGCAAAGCCATCCGCGCTGAAGTGCCTTTGTCTGAAATGTTTGGCTACTCCACCACCTTGCGCTCGATGAGCCAAGGCCGTGCGACCTACACGATGGAATTCAAACATTACACGGAAGCCCCGCGTAACGTGTCGGAAGCCATCATGGCGGCAAGGGCGAAATAACGTCTTTGCGGGACAGACCAACGGACGCGCGTAGCGCCTCGTTGCTCTGTCCTCAACTGATTAGATTTTTGTCTGCGATCACTGCCTCTCACTGCCCGTGGTGAGAGATCAAGCAAGCTGATGCAGACGTTAAACCTCACACGGGCATGCTCATTTGAAAGAAGTCCATCATGGCAAAAGAGAAATTCCAGCGAACCAAGCCCCACGTCAACGTCGGCACCATCGGCCACGTCGACCACGGCAAGACCACGCTGACTGCAGCAATCACCACCGTCTTGGCGGCTAAATTTGGCGGTACCGCCAAAGCGTAC
>JANMFP010000431.1:0-3883 GCA_031378135.1 Variovorax sp.
AATCATTTGCTCGCCATCAGTGAATGGGTACAAGATGTAGTGCATCTTGCCGTCAGCCTCGGTGCTCTCCACCTCTAAATCGCTCACTGCAGATTTCAGCACGGGATCCCAGTTGACCAAGCGCTTGCCGCGATAAATCAGGCCATCGTTGTAGAGCTTGACGAAAGTCTCGGTCACGACTTTGCTGAGCTTCTCGTCCATCGTGAAGTATTCGCGGCTCCAATCCACGCTTGCGCCCATGCGGCGCATTTGCGTGGTGATGGTGTTTCCAGACTCTTCTTTCCATTCCCACACGCGGGAGACGAAGTTTTTTCTACCGAGGTCGTACCGAGTCTGCCCCTTGTCTTGCAATTGCCGCTCCACCACGATTTGCGTGGCGATGCCGGCGTGATCCGTGCCGGGAATCCATGCGGTGTTGAACCCGCGCATGCGGTGATAGCGCGTGAGCGAGTCCATGATCGTTTGGTTGAACGCATGGCCCATGTGCAGCGTGCCGGTCACGTTGGGTGGCGGCAGTTGGATGGAATAGTTCTCGCCTTTGGCTGCTGCTTCCACGCTTGGAGCGCCCGTGCCGCGCGAGCCAGCTTGCCCGTAGCCACGCTTTTCCCATTCGGGCCCCCATTGGGCTTCGATGGGTTGGGGGTCGAATGATTTGGCGAGAGCTTCTAGGCCGGGCTGGGCGGGTTTTTGTGTGTCGAGAGTCATGCGCCGATTTTACCGGGGCAGATTTGTGATTTGCCTCTACTTTTGCTGCGCCAGAGCCACTGCAAGCTGCGCCCCTACGCGGGCATTGTTTTTCACCAAAGCGATGTTGGTTCTAAGACTTTGCCCGCCGGTAAGCTCGTTAATGCGCTTGAGCAAATAAGGCGTCACTTGCTTGCCTGCGATGCCTTGCGCTGAGGCTTCCCGTAGCGCCGTTTCGATGATGTGGTTAATCTGCTCAGCAGGCAATGCTATCTCAGCAGGCACGGGGTTGCTCAGCAACACACCGCCTTGCATGCCCAGCGCCCATTTGGTGCGAATGAATTTCGCTTGGCTACTGGCTTCGTCGATCTCAAAATCAGCCCGCAAGCCACTATCGCGCACGAAAAACGCTGCAAAATTCTCTTGGCCAATGCTGATCACCGGCACACCATGCGTCTCTAGCACTTCCAGCGTGAGCGGCAAATCAAGGATAGATTTCGCCCCCGCGCAGACCACCGCCACACTCGTGCGGGCGAGCTCCTGCAAATCTGCAGAAATATCAAAGCTGGTTGAAGCCCCGCGATGCACCCCGCCAATGCCGCCCGTAACAAATACTTCGATGCCCGCCATCGCTGCGCAAATCATGGTTGCAGCCACCGTCGTTGCGCCTGGCTTGCCTGTGGCCACTGCATACGGCAAATCACGCCGGCTGAGCTTCATCACATCTGGCGTGGCGCCGAGCACCTCAATTTGCTCGCGCGCGAGGCCGACGCAGATTTTTCCTTCTAGCACCGCGATCGTGGCGGGAACAGCGCCGTGCGCCCGAATCACTGCTTCCACTTCTAGCGCAGTTTGCACGTTCTGCGGATACGGCATGCCATGCGCGATGATGGTCGATTCCAGCGCAACGACGGGCAGGCCTTGCGCCAGCGCCGCCGAGACTTCGGGCTGAATATTCAGATGCTGTGGTGGCAATGGATGGCTCATGAATCAAAGCTTAGCGATATTTCCATCCAAAAATAAAAAAAGCCTGTGATCGCTCACAGGCTTTTTTGAATTTTGGTGGGACCTGCGGGGGTCGAACCCACGACAAACGGATTAAAAGTCCGCTGCTCTACCAACTGAGCTAAGGTCCCACGTCTGAACTTAGAAACCTTGCGATTCGTTAAGCACAGCCCTAAATTATAGCGTGGTTTTTTCGGGGCTCGGAGTGTGTGAAAAGGAAAATTTCTGTTTTGGGAGCTGCCTCTAAGCGGCGGCTGCGAATTCGCATGGCACACTCTCGCGCTTGTTGTTCTCTATGCACACCTGTGCTATTCGCCTCTATGCAAAGCATCATCGCGCAATTAGCGCAAGAAATCAAAGTCAAAGAATCGCAGGTGCAATCCGCAGTCAGCCTGCTCGACGGCGGGGCGACCGTGCCCTTCATCGCGCGCTATCGCAAGGAAGCCACTGATGGGCTGGATGATATTCAACTGCGGGAGTTGGAATATCGGCTGGGCTACTTGCGCGAGATGGCAGATCGGCGGGAAGCGATTTTGAAGAGCATTGGCGAGCAGGGTAAGCTGACCCCTGAGCTGCAAGCGGCGATTTTTTCCGCACCCACGAAGCAAGAACTGGAAGATTTGTATCTGCCGTTTAAGCCCAAGCGCCGCACGAAGGGCATGATTGCTCGGGAGGCGGGCATTGAGCCGCTGGCGGATCGCTTGTTCGCTGATCCATCGCTTGTGCCCTTGGTCGAAGCGGAACAATTCACAACGCCTGCTGGCAGTATCGAAGGCGCAGATTTTTCTACGGCGTTTGCTGTGCTCGATGGCGTAAGAGATATTCTGAGCGAGCGCTGGGCCGAAGATGCGGGCCTCGTGCAGAGCTTGCGCGAATGGCTGTGGAGCGAATCGGCTTTCGCTTCTAAGCTGTTGGAAGGCAAGGATGCAAAGAATCCAGACGTTGCAAAGTTCCAAGATTATTTTGATTACAGCGAGCCGATTCGGACGGTGCCGTCGCATCGCGCGCTGGCGGTGTTTCGCGGGCGGGCGGCAGAGTTTTTAGAGGCAAAACTGGATGTGCCCGGCGTGGAATATGCGCCGGGTGCTACTGGTTCCGGAGCGGTTTCTGCGACTTCAATTGCCGTGAAACCTGTGAGCCTCGCCGAAGGCCGCATCGCTATGCATTTGAAATGGAGCCACGCTGCGCGGCCAGCTGATGATCTGATTCGTAAATGCGTGAGCTGGGCTTGGAAGGTGAAACTCTCACTCAGCTTAGAGCGAGATCTGTTTGCGCGGCTGCGCGAAGAAGCCGAGAAAGTGGCCATCAAAGTGTTTGCGCAAAACGTGCGCGATCTGCTCTTGGCCGCGCCTGCGGGCCCCAAAGCCGTTATGGGGCTCGATCCCGGCATCCGCACGGGCGTGAAAGTGGCTGTGGTGGATGCGACGGGCAAGTTGCTGGAGACGAGCACCGTGTATCCGCACGAGCCGCGCAAAGACTGGGATGGCGCTTTGCATACCTTGCAGTTGCTGGCCGAGAAACACAGTGTGGAATTGATTGCGATTGGCAATGGCACGGCCTCGCGCGAGACGGATAAGCTCGCAGGTGATCTCATCAAGTTACTATCAAAAGAGGAGCACTCCGCGCAGGAAATACGCCGGGAAGAAGCCCAAAAAGCTTCAAAAACCATTCAAAAAGTCGTGGTGAGCGAATCAGGCGCGTCCATCTACAGCGCCAGCGAATACGCCAGCCAAGAAATGCCCGATGTGGATGTGAGCTTGCGCGGCGCGGCGAGTATTGCGCGGCGCTTGCAAGATCCACTGGCTGAGCTCGTGAAGATTGATCCCAAGAGCATTGGTGTGGGGCAGTATCAGCATGATGTGAACCAGAGCGATTTGGCCAAGAGCTTGGATGCCGTGGTGGAAGATTGCGTGAACGGCGTGGGCGTGGATTTGAATACCGCCAGCGTGCCGCTGCTCACGCGCGTGGCGGGCTTGAATGGCTCGGTGGCGAAAGCTGTGGTGCGCCATCGCGAAGCCAAAGGCGCGTTTGCCTCGCGGCAAGATTTGCTAGGCGTGAGCGGCTTGGGCGCGAAGACCTTTGAGCAATGCGCGGGCTTCTTGCGCATTCAAGGCGGCAGCAATCCGCTGGACGCCACGGGCGTCCATCCGGAGAGCTACGAAGTCGTAGAAAAGCTGTTGGCCTTGGTGAAAAA
>JANMFP010000433.1:0-4430 GCA_031378135.1 Variovorax sp.
AAGATTGAAGTGATGACGCAGGAAGGCCCGCGCGAGGCTTACGTGATTGCGACCAATGTGTATCACAGAGGAGCGCAAGGCTGGCGAATGGTGGCGCACCATGCGAGCCCAGGTACGGCGCGTGAGCTGCAAGAGCTGGCAGACGCACCCATGGTGTTGCATTAGTATTGGCTTTTGGCTTAAGAGGCAATTTTTAAGCGTTTTGGGCTTGTCCCCGGCGTAAAATATACGTTTTATGCTATGAAAATAATAGCGATGAAGAAGGCATATCTGTGAGTGATCTCAAGCAACTAGCGCCGCCTTGGCTGCCCGGCGGTCAGCTGCAAACCATTTGGCCGGCGCTCTATGCGCGATCGTTTGAGGGCGAAAAGCCAACGTTCAGCCGCGAGCGCTGGGATGCGCCGGATGGTGATTTTGTGGATGTGGATTTCGCGATGCATGCAGCCGATGCAAAGCAACCGATGCTGGTGTTGTTTCACGGCTTGGAAGGCTCGTCGCAAAGCCATTACGCGCTGGCATTTGCGCATTGGGCGAGAGATAAAAAAATACCCTTTGCCGTACCGCATTTTCGTGGCTGCAGCGGCGAGATCAATCGCATGCCGCGTGCGTATCACTCCGGTGATTATGCTGAAATTGATTGGATTTTGCGGCGCATGAAGGCACGCGAGCCAACAAGAAAGCTGCTCGCTGTGGGTATCTCGCTGGGCGGCAACGCGCTGATGCGCTGGGCCCAAGAGATGGGTGCATCGGCATCAAAGATCGCTCAAGCGGTGGCCAGTGTGTGCTCACCTCTTGATTTGGCAGCGGCCGGCCACTGCATTGGCACGGGGCTCAATCGCCGAATTTACACGCCCATGTTTTTGCGCACCATGAAGCCGAAAGCCTTGGAGCGGCTTGCGCTGCATCCGTCGCTGTTTGATCGCAAGAAGCTAGAACAAAGCCGCAACTTGTATGAGTTCGACAATATCTTCACAGCGCCTTTGCATGGCTTTAAAAATACCGAAGATTATTGGCATCGCGCATCGGCCAAGCCGCGCATGGCCGAGATTCAAATCCCCGCGCTCGCGTTGAATTCGCTGAATGATCCTTTCATGCCAGCCAGTAGCTTGCTCAAGAAAAACGAAGTGAGCTCTTATGTCACGCTCTGGCAACCCGCGCATGGTGGTCATGTGGGCTTTCCCTCGGGGCGCTTTCCCGGCCATGTACACGCCATGCCACGCGCAGTGGGACAATGGTTGCTTGATCACCTTTAACAATGAAGATTCATGGATGACATCGTTTTAAAAGCCATGGCCAAATGGCCCAACGTGCCGGCCTGCACAGGCTGGCTCGGCTTGGATGCGCGCGGCCAATGGTGGATGCGCGATGACCGCACGCAGGCTTTGGGTAGCTTTACCAGCGGCTTGCCTCACAGCAAAGGCTCGCTGCTCACGCATGAGAAATTGCTGGCCTTTATCAGCCGCAATTACCTCTGCGATGAGGTGGGCTTGAGCGCAGGCCAATGGTTTTTTCAAAACGGCCCGCAGCGCGTTTATATCGAGTTGGAAGCCACGCCTTGGGTCTGGCGCATTCAGCCTGATTTCACCATCCTTGCGCACACCGGCATGAGTTGCAAACCGCAGCGCTGTATCGTGGATGAGCATGGCGCGGTGTATTTAGAAACGGAGCTGGGCTTTGGCCTCGTGCACTCGCTGGATATGCTGCAGGCTGCTGATGCTCTGGAGCGTGGGCTATGGGTAGCTACTCAGATACCGCGTAACGAATTGCCGCAGAAGTTTGGCTATGTGCGCAGTCCTGCCAAAGCGCAAGCTGCATCTGACTTATGAATGATTGCTATAAATTAAATAGCAAATGACGCAGTTAATACGCCGGCCACATGCCCAAAAGGCTTAAAAGCTATCCCGCCAGCACCTGAGCAAGCGCATTGCCACTCGAATTGTGGCGTGGGGCGCAGGCTCGCATAAACGCAAACTTGCGCGGCTTTGATCTCTTGCGGAGTAAACATCAAATACCTCTCGATTCGAGTGTGACAAGGCCTTTGGGTGTTTGTAGGGTGGCTATCAAGTTGGCTGCACCGGATTCTGCCGCGATGCCTTGTAGGCCAATGGTTTGGTAGGCGGCTTTGAGCTCGTTGGCTTGCGGATGAACCATGCGCAGGCTTTGCAATGCGACACCGCTATCGGGCATGTTATTGGCCGGATGCACAGCTACCGAAGAGGCTTGGTCAGGTACACCCCATTCGATCAAAGTGGGCAAGCCGCCACTCCATAAACGTTGCCCATCATCGCGCACGGTGATCTGCCATTGCAGCAGGCCAGCGGGGGTCATGCGGCTGGCTTGCACGACGGGGCCGCGATCAATGCCCAGCTCAGATAACGCCGCGCAGGCTTTGCGCACATCGCTGGTATTGGCCACGAAATGCACAAGGCGTGGGCTGCTTTGGATGCTGGCTTGCAATGGTGAAGAATCCAGATCAAACCAGCGTTGTTTTAAATGATTTGAAGGGTTTGCCGGTGTATTTACTGCACGAGATGCTTCTGAATTAATAGCAATGATCTCAAAATAAGCGCGCGGATAGTTCACCGTGGCGATGCGAAACAAACGGTTATGCGTTCCAAACAGTGGATGCTCGCCGCCTGCGCCGGGCGTGATGCCCAGCGTGGCTTCACACCATGCCACGCCTTCTTCCAAGTTGCGCGCAGCGACCACGAGATGATCGACATGCGCATTCATAGCTGCACCATGCCGTTCACACAAGTCACGCTCTCGCCACCAATCCAAATATCACCGCCCGCGCTGCTCACATGCACGCGCCCCGCGCGGCCAAGCGCTGTGCCCTGCGCGGCGATGTAGTTGGGTGGCGCAATCCCCGCGCCAATCAGCCACTGCGCCATACCCGCATTGAGTGAGCCGGTGACGGGGTCTTCCGTCATGCCATTGTTGCCGGGGAAAAAAGCTCGCACTTCGAAGTGCGTTTCATCGCCAGAAGCTAGTGCGCCGACCACGCCGACTTTTCCACGCGCTCCCACCACGCCAATATCTAGCCCAGCAAGTACAGCTGCGTCTGGCTTGAGCGCGAGCACCTGCTCTGCGCTTTTCAACATCACACCGCGCCAATTTGGCCCGTTATCACACCAAGCATGCGCCACGATATCGCTGCGCGCAATGCCCAAACCGCGCGCAATCAAAGCCACATCGGCTTCATCCAATGCGCCGCCTTTGAGTAAGGGCGGCGCAGCAAACGCCAAACGCCCATTTGCTGCATCACGTTTGATCTTTACCAAACCAATGCCGCATTCCTGAACGATGAATTCGCTTTGAGATGTCCCACCAGCTTCTAGCCACGCATGACAAGTGCCTAGTGTCGGATGTCCCGCAAACGGTAGCTCACGCCCCGGGCAGAAGATGCGCACTTTGTAATCAGCACCTGCCTGCGTGGGTGGCAACACAAACGTGCATTCACTCAAATTCGTCCAGTTCGTGAAATGCTGCATCTCCTCGGTCGAAAGCCCCGAGCCATCGAGCACCACGGCCAGAGGATTGCCATAGTAAGGCCGTGCGGTAAACACATCAATTTGTTTGAATAGGCGATGTTTCATGAGTTTTCTTTCAAGAGACTGGAAGATCAAGGACACCTGTGCTTGCTGCATGCACGAGCAAAGGGGTATACCAGCGCCCGATGTTTTCAAAGGCAGGCGCGCTTAAACCTGCTCGCTCGCGCACCGCCCACCAGCGATGCACCTCGCAAAGAATGGGGATATCAGCCATGGTGAGCGCACTGCCAGCCATGTAAGGCTGCTTGGCCAGATGCGCTTCGATGATGCCGAGCCAATGATTCATTTTGCGCGTGTACTCTTCGATCAGCGCAGGGTTGCGTTGCTCAGGCGCTGTACGAAACCATTGCACAAAGGGCGGGCCGCTGGCTCGGTTGAGTTCGCTTTGCTGCCAATCCATCCATCGCTCGGCATCAAAGCGCTGCTCGCGGGTTGAAGGACAGAGTTGCCCGAAGGAATATTTTTCGCACAGGTAGCGCACGATGACGTTACTTTCCCAAAGCATGAAATCACCATCCTGCAAGACGGGAATCATCGCGTTGGGATTCATGCGTTGAAACTCTGGCGTGCCCACCACACCAAACGCAGCGCCTGCATCAATGCGCTCAATCGGCAGATTCAAATATTGCACCGTCCACATCACCTTGCGCACATTAATGGAGCTGATGCGCCCCCAGAGTGTCAATGGTGCGGCCTCGCTCACAGATGTTCCTTGAGCACCGCTGCCAAAGCCGCCACGCCGATGTTGATCTGCTCGACGCTGGCCGTGACGAAACTCAGGCGCAGGGTGTTGTGCTCCGGATGATCGGCATAGAAAGCCGCGCCGGGAACGAAGGCGACGTTTTTCTCGACGGCTTGAGGTAGCAAATCAACAGC
>JANMFP010000434.1:0-3918 GCA_031378135.1 Variovorax sp.
GAACACGATGATGTGAGGAACGCCCACCTGACGGGACAAGAGGATGTGCTCACGGGTTTGTGGCATGGGGCCGTCTGCTGCGGAGCAAACGAGCACAGCACCGTCCATCTGAGCAGCGCCAGTGATCATGTTCTTGACATAGTCAGCGTGGCCTGGGCAATCGACGTGGGCGTAGTGACGGTTGGCTGTCTCGTACTCAACGTGAGCGGTGTTGATGGTGATACCACGTGCTTTTTCTTCTGGCGCAGCGTCGATCTGGTCGTAGGCTTTGGCCTGACCGCCGTACTTGGCTGCAAGCACGGTTGTGATTGCGGCGGTGAGCGTGGTCTTGCCGTGGTCAACGTGACCAATCGTGCCCACGTTGACGTGGGGCTTGGTACGTTCGAATTTCTCTTTTGCCATGATGTGCTCCGAAAAAAAATACTGATCAATAAAACTGGTGCCCTTTGCGGGAATCGGACCCGCGACCTCTCCCTTACCAAGGGAGTGCTCTACCACTGAGCCAAAAGGGCGAAAACTTTCGCCCTTTTTCATACTAGGGCGTAAACCTGAGCCCTTTTTCATACTAGGGCGGATTGTCCTTCTGCTGCCAAAAGGGCAAGTACCTCAAAATTTCTACAAACCTGCATGCCATACCAACGTCGCATTCATGGAGCGGGAAACGGGAATCGAACCCGTGTCATTAGCTTGGAAGGCTAAGGTTCTACCATTGAACTACTCCCGCATTTGGATCGTTTTGTATTCACAAAACGAGTTCAAAAGCAGACGAATTCCGTCACGCTCAACAAACACTTCGCTGGTGGAGAGGGCTGGATTCGAACCAGCGTACTCGTTAGAGGGCAGATTTACAGTCTGCTGCCATTAACCACTCGGCCACCTCTCCGGCGAACCCACGATTATGCCATGCTTTGCAGAGGGTTTGCGCGCCTAGCCCTTGCCACGAATCTCTGACGGGGCTGAAGATTTAACCAGTTTGTCGCCAAAAAGCGATAAGGCGAATCAACGAAACACCACCGTTCGATGCCCATTGAGTAGTACACGATGCTCGCTGTGCCACTTGACGGCGCGGGCAAGCACTTGGCTCTCTGTATCGCGCCCACGGGCCGTGAGATCCTCGACCGCGTCGGAATGATCCACTCGCGCCACATCTTGCTCGATGATTGGGCCTTCATCGAGATCAGCGGTGACGTAATGCGCCGTAGCGCCAATGAGTTTGACGCCGCGATCGTGCGCTTGGTAATACGGCTTGGCGCCTTTGAAGCTGGGCAAAAAGCTATGGTGAATGTTGATGGCGCGGCCGGCCAAGGCTTGGCACATGTCATTGGACAGAATCTGCATGTAACGCGCCAAAATCACCAGTTCTGCGCCCTGCGCGTTGATGATCTCGATCTGCTGCGCTTCAACTTGCGCTTTGTTCTCTTTGGTCATAGCCAAGTGATAAAACGGTACGCCGTAGCTGGCAGCAAGCGCTTCAAAATCATGGTGATTGCTGATGATGGCGCGAATATCTAGGTGCAAAAACCCGCTTTTCCAACGAAACAGCAAATCATTCAAGCAATGCCCTTGTTGGCTCACCATGAGCACGGTGCGCATCGGCTGCTCGGCGGCATGGAGCTGCCATTTCATCGCGTAAGCCTGCGCAAAAGTGGCAAGCTCTGTGTGCAGAGTCTCATGTGGCTTGGCGCAGGCAAAACTCACACGCATGAAGAACAGCCCTGTGTTGTGATCGTTGTATTGCGCAGCTTCTTCGATGTTGCCGCCGTGCGAGAGCAAAAAACCCGAAACGGCATGCACGATACCCATGCGGTCGGGGCAAGTCAGGGTTAGGATGTAGGTTGGAGCAGCTAGCGTGGTCATCAGGCTATTTTCCTGTATTTTTTAAGCAAAATCCGGGGGTAGCCGGCGAATAATGTGCGCGGAGTGCTATCTATTTAATAGTGAGTAAAGAACTGGAGACAAGCATGGCTTTGATCGATTTCAACATGGACAACCATTGGCTGCCCTTCACCCCGAACCGCCATTTCAAAAAAGATCCGCGCGTTTTTGTGGCGGCTGACGGCATGCACTTCACCACGCACGATGGCAAAAAAGTGCTCGATGGCATCTCCAGCCTCTGGTGCGTGGGCGCGGGGCACAACCGCAAACCCATCAACGAAGCCATCAAAAAGCAACTCGACACACTCGATTACGCCACCGCCTTCCAAGCCAGCAACGATCAAGCTTTCAAAGCCGCAGAAATGATTGCGGCCATGTGCCCCGGCGATTTGAATAAGGTGCTGTTTTGCAACTCTGGCTCAGAGGCGGCAGACACCGCGCTCAAAGTGGCGCTGGCCTACCACCGCGCTCGCGGCCAAGGCCACCGCACGCTGTTCATCGGCCGCGAGAAGGGTTACCACGGTGTGAATTTTGGTGGCATGAGCGTGGGCGGCTTGCCTGCCAACCGCAAAGCCTATGGCACGCAGCTCTTGCCGCGCGTCGATCACATGCGCTTCATCCACGACGAGACAACGAAGTTTTACAACGGCGCTGCCCCGCAAAGCGATACCGATTTTTTAGACGATTTAGAAAAGCGCATCCTCCCGCTGCACGACCCCAGCAACGTGGCTGCCATCATGGTCGAACCCATTGCCGGCAGCGCGGGCTGGTATGTACCGCCGATGGATTATTTGAAGCGCTTGAGAGCGATATGCGATCAACACGGCATCTTGCTGATTTTTGATGAAGTGATCACCGGCTTTGGCCGCCTCGGTGTGAATTTCGGCGCTGATTTTTATGGCGTCGTACCCGATATGCTGAACTTTGCCAAATGCGTGACAAACGGCGTGATTCCTTTGGGCGGCGTGGTCTGCCGAGAGCATATCTACGATGCGATGATGAACGCTGGCTCGCCCGAGCACGTCGTTGAATTCTTCCACGGCTACACCTACAGCGGCCACCCCGTGGCCTGCGCAGCGGCGATTGCGACGCTCCATTTATTCAAGCAAGAAGACCTGTTTGCACGCGCCGGAAAAATGGGCAAACTGCTCGGCGATGCGATGCACAGCGCGTTCAAAGGGATCGATGGCGTGGTGAGTATTCGAACACTTGGGTTGGCCGGCGCGATTGAAGTCGCTCCCCTGCCCGGCTTGCCGGGCAAGCGCGCCTATGAGATCTTCTTGGATTGTTTCCACCAAGGCTTGCTCTTCCGCCCCGCTGGAGAGAACCTCGTGCTCTGCCCGCCATATATCGTGAACGAGGCGGAGATTGCGCAGATGGTGGATGTGCTAGCCAAAAGCGTTAAAAAACACTTAAATTCTTGATTTTTTAAAGTGATTTAGGCCTACGCCCGGCATATAGCATGCTTAGTTAGCTATTAAAATAATAGCATCTATCATTGGCTTATTGCGTATCGAGCAAGGCGCGAAACGCATGCACGGCTGCTAATACATGCGCTTGCGCCGCTGGCACAGCGCGGGCCTGGCGCAAAAAGCCATGTGCCATATCTGGTGCAGATTGCATCACGACTTTGCCGCCTGCTTGCTGCAAATGCTTGGCGTAAGTCACCGCTTCGTCGTAGAGAGGGTCATGCCAAGCGGCAATGATCACAGCGGGCGGCGGGCTCTGGGCCCAACTTTGCTGCATCGGCACGATGCGCGGATCGTTGCTTGCACGCAAATGGCTCGCGGCTTGAGCAGGGTTTAAAAACTGTTGCCAAAACCAGACCATGCCATCGCGAGTCAGGCCCGGGCCAGAGCCGCGCTCGCTGTAGCTGCGGTTAGTGAATTGCATGTCTGTGACGGGATAAAAGAGTAATGCGCCCGCAATCTTAAGAGCAACATGTGTGTGCATCGCCACCGCTGCCAGATGCCCTCCTGCGCTATCTCCGCCCACCAGTAGGCGCTTGCATCCAAGCTGAGCCAGGCGCTCATGCGCCCACAT
>JANMFP010000527.1:0-6577 GCA_031378135.1 Variovorax sp.
AATCTACACGAAACAGCACAGCGCGATCTGGCTACAGCACTTAAAAGGCCCGATATCGCCCCCTTGGTTCAACATATCGAGTTGCCATGATGAAGAAATTTGTGGCAGCACTGTTGACTATGGCTTCAACGACACTGGCGCACGCTGTTTGTGTGATCAATGTCACGCGCGATGATTCTGCACCACAAAGCCTTGTTCAAATTGCAGGCGGGCCAACTTGGGTCTTAGAGGCTAAGCCGTATTCACGCGCTGGCAACACATGCGATCAGCCTGCGGGTGTCGCGCGCGACAACTCCCCTGTGACTTTGTCCGTGAGAGCAATCTTGCAGCCCAGCCCAGAATGCCCCAGCGGTGGTTGCCCTGTTGTCTGTGGGCCGATCACGGTCGAGGCATCAACATTCGTGATGCTCAACACCAACATGATGACTGCGCCCTCCAATTATTTGTTTTGGAAAAACCCCGCCTCAACCTTGCCTGCTGGACTCATGGCTTGTAATACCGTGGGCTCACCGGAAGCGATGCCCGGTAGCAATTCCCGCAGCAAACCGAAGCCCTGACTGCATGCAAACTTCTGTCCTAAACTTTTGTTATGCCGGCAGGACGAGACATTGCCTTGCGCCTGAGCATCCATCAGGGCAGCTTCAACACGTTGAAAAATTTCCCAATCTCACCCTAGGAGTAAAGCCGTGCTCATTGCTATTCGACTGATTTTTCGTTCTGCGCTCCTCTTGGCGCTTGCCTTCGCTGCGAGTGCTCAGGCGATGTGCGTGCGTAACATGGCGGATCTTGCAAACTTGACCATACAGCCAGACAACAGCAAAAGAGAACTGCCGATGACCCTGCAAGCACAGAGCAGTTTTTGCACTGCTGATCACAATAACCTCTCGCCTGAGCAAGCAAAGCAGCCTTTGGTGCTTTACGTTACCGTCATAAAGCCTGCAGGCAGCTTGGGCTGCGCTGGGCAAAGAGGCGCTGCTTGCGTTGTAGCGTGTGTTAATTCAGCGGGCAATGCCTTACAGGTTCCCGCTGGCGCGCTGCTATCGATGGATATCTACCAGAGGGATTCAGAAACTAGCAGGGTAGGGCAGCCGTTTATAGAGATCAATCCCAATAACGGTCGTGACCCAACGACGCGGGTTCGTTGCTCTTGATCGCTGCTTGTGTGAGGCGCATGCCCAAGCAAGCCTGTATTGTGCTGCTTGCGCTAGCTTGCTGGTTAAGCGCGTCAGTCGCTTGGGCGCAAACTCAGGCGACACCCCAAAAACTACGCGTTCAATTGCTGTGGTCACACCAAGCGCAGTTTGCAGGCTGGTACATGGCCGAGGCACGCAAGCACTTTGAGAGATTAGGCCTCGCAGTGGAGATATTGCCCGGTGGGCCAGATGTGGATCCCATGCAAGTGCTCAAAGAAGGCCGCGCCGATATGGCAGTGGCTTGGCTGGGCGGGGCGTGGGATTGGGCTCAGCCAGGTGTGTCTCCGGAGAAAAGCTTGGCCGTGACGAATGTGGCGCAGTTTTTTTCTAAATCTGGCCTGACTTTGCAATGCCGGATCAGTGAAGGGGTGATCAACCCCATCGATATCACTGGAAAAAAAATTGGTGTTTGGGGCTTGGGCGATGAAACGATGGTGCGTGAGATGCTTAAGCGTATGCAGGTCAACCCCGCAGAAGTCACTTTTGTGCGCCAGCGGCCTGATGCGTTAGATTTGATTGATCGAAAAGTTGCTTGCGCTACTGCGATGCGCTACAACGAATTATGGTATTTAAATGGGCTGGGTGTTCAAGCACAAGATATGCGCGAATTTGCGCCTTCTCAATTTGGTTTGGCTCATCTTGAGGATGGGTTGTATGTGCGCCAGGATCGATTGAATGACCCTGTACTCATGAGCAAGATCAGCTTGTTGATTCAGGCCGTGTCTTTGGGCTGGCAGGAAGCCCGCAAAGCACCTAGCTTTGCCCTACAAACGGTTTTACAGAAGTCACCTCAGCTTGAGTCTCGGCATCAAGCCTACATGCTTGAGGTTGTGCTGGATTTGATCCCTGCCTCTCCCAAAGATTTCGGATTGCTCAAACTGGCCGATTATGAAAATCAAATTCAAGCGCTTCAAGACGCTGCGCGCAGCGCAAACCCTGGTCTGAAACTGCCATCCCTGCCGAAAATCTGGACTCAAGAATTTTGGGTCAATCTCCACGAACTTGACAGCACAGTCGGATCGCTGACGCCGTCTACCCGGCATGCCGTTAGCCGCGTGATGTCTGGCTATGTGTATTTTTTCTTTGTGTTGTTCGGCGTGTTGTTTTACGCATTCTCTGGATCTATGGAAGCAATTCAGCGAGGCTTTGACGTATGGGGACGCTTTGTGGTGGCGCTGGTTTCTTGCGTGGGCGGCGGTACCTTGCGAGATATTTTGATTGGCGGTGACCGCATGCCGTTTTGGTATGTGAGAGAAGCCTTTGTTCCGATGTGCATTGTTGCCTCGGTTGCGGCAGCCTCTTGTTTGGCAGCATATCGCCCACAATGGTCGAAGACCAAAGCTTACGAACGCTCAAAAACTTATTGCGACATCATAGGCTTTACGTTTTCCAGCATTGGCGGCTCAATGATTGCGATTTCTGCAAATATGCCTTGGTTCTGGGTGCCTGTTTGCGCCGCGCTGAGTTGTTCTGGTGGGGGCGTGATACGAGCCGTCATCATCAATATTGAGCCGCCCTCCCTCAAAGGCGCTATTTACGAAGAGGTTGCTTTATTTGCAGCCGTCATCATGATGATGGGACTGTGGATCGCCAACCAATTTGAGGGCAATCCTTGGCCGGTGTACCTCAGCGTTTTATTCAGCGGCCTAAGCTGCGTGGTGCTGCGTGTGTTGATTTACGAAAAAGGCTGGGGCTATGCAAGCTTTTTACCTAAAAAATCGTTAGCCTAACGATTCATCGTGAACCCAACCTCCACACCAAACTATGCTTTTATGAAACCAGAGATGAATTAAGCGTTGATCACCTGCTGCAATTCACCGTTTTCATACATCTCCATCATGATGTCGGAGCCGCCGACGAATTCGCCTTTGACGTAGAGCTGGGGGATGGTAGGCCAGTTGCTGTATTCCTTGATGCCAGCGCGGATCTCTGCGTCATCGAGCACGTTGACCGTCGTGATGCCTTTGGTGTCAACGCCCACGGCTTTCAAGATCTGAATGGCGCGGCCGGAGAAGCCACACATGGGGAAACTGGCGCTGCCCTTCATGAAGAGCACGATGTCGTTGCCTTTAACGAGGCCGTCGATGCGGCTGTATGTTGGGGTGGGGGTATCGCTCATGGGAATTCTTTCTGAAGGCGTGAATAAATTTGTAGCCTGATTATCCCAAATTGGAGGCCGTGCTTCTTGGGCTGGGATAATTGATTCATCCATTTTAAATTTGTACGCCATGAAAATCGAAAAAAACACTGCCGTGACGATCCGCTACACCGTCTCTGAACCCTCTGGTCGTCTTCTGGAGCAAAGCAAAGCGCCTACTGCCTATCTGCATGGCGGCTATGGCAACACGTTTGAAGCGATTGAAGCAGCGCTAGAAGGCCAAGAAGCAGGCTTTAAGACCAGCTTAACGCTCACGCCCGCGCAAGCCTTCGGCGAATTGGATGCGGCTCTGGTGCGAGAGATTCCCAAAAGCGAATTCCCGCCGGGCGTGAAGGTGGGCGGGCAGCTCAAAGGCATGACAGACGATGGGCGCGAAGCGGTTTTCAACGTGATAAAGATCAAAGGCCCGGTGGTGATGCTCGATGGCAACCACCCGCACGCCGGCAAGACGCTGCGCTTTGATATTTCCGTGGTGAGCGTGAAAGCTGCGAGCGAAGAAGAAATCGCGCATGGCCATGTGCATGGGGAGCATGGGCATCATCATTGATGCTTTTTTCAAGGCTTTTTGGCACTTCGCCGGCATGTTTACTGCGCGAGATGCTATCAAATGGATAGTTTAGATATGCCTGTTTGCGCCACTGCGCTTTGGGCATCCCCCTTCGCGAATGTCCTCCGGCTGGCGCTGCGCGCGTGCCTCCCCCTTTAATTCGCTGCGGGAGATACCCAAATCACAGCGTCGCAAACAGGCATATCTCGGCAAGCTCAGCCATGAAAACGCGCGCCTGTGCAACGATCCACACCGCCCAAATCTTGGCGAGTCGTCGCATCAACAAACCCTTGCGCCACAAACAAACTGCGAACACGCTCCGCCTGATCGTAGCCATGCTCCAGAAGAAGCCAGCCGCCGGCGGTGAGGTGCTTGGGCGCATGTTGGATGATGTTGCGGATCGCATCCAGCCCATCAGCGCCGCTGGTGAGTGCTATCGCTGGCTCGTGTTTCAATGCGGCTAAATGCAAATCGCATTCTGCAATGTAAGGCGGGTTTGAGGCGATGAGGTCAAACACCTGATCGCCCAGCGTTGCAAACCAATTGGGCTCGTTCGCATTAACGGCGATGAAACTCACAGGCAGTTGAAGAGCTTGTGCATTCGAGCGAGCAACAGCCAAGGCTTCACGCGAAGCATCTGTTGCCGTGATCAGCGCAGATGGACGCTTCCAGGCAAGTGCCAAAGCCACAGCACCGCTGCCCGTGCCCAAATCGAGCACTTCATAAGCGCGGTCTTTGGGGATGAATTCCAGCGCCCAATCCACCAAAGTTTCCGTATCGTCTCGTGGGTCAAGCACGGCGGAATTCACGCTCAGTTGCAGCCAGTAAAACGCTTTGTAGCCCACGATGTAAGCCACCGGCTCACCACTCAAGCGCCGCTCAACGCTGCCTTGCCAAACTGCAAGCGCAGAAGAGGGCGGCTGTTCAATTTCATGCATCAAAAGCCAAGCGCGATCATGCATCGAGCGGCCGCAAGCATGCAGCATCAAATACTGCGCCTCATTGCGCGGCAGGCCTTGGGCGATGGCGCTTAGGAGCAGGGCGGCGATGGTTTGCATGGTTTGGATTTTACGGGTGGCATTCGGTTGTGTCATCTCAGTGAATCTCAGATCACTATTAAATTCATAGCACTCTGCATAGATTATTTGCCGGCTACATGGCTCTTTTGCTTATATTTTTGGCGTTCTGAGTGTTTCGCGCAGAGTTTTGTACCTGCGGCCTAGCGCGACGTTATTGCCTCAGGAATCTTTTTGAAGACACACGCGATTCAGAGCACCACAATCCAACCCTCTCCCCGCGCGCCTTTCAAAAAATTCCCGATTCAACAACATCGCGCTCTCCGCTGGATGGTTTGTTGTAGAGCGGAAATCTGCTTCTTTTTGCTTGAAAACTGCGGTATGTTGACGCTTACACGGTGCGGTGTACATTACGTCAGGCTGCATAGCAACTGGCTGTGGTCGGCTACGACATAGAACAGCCAACTGCCAACAGCTCATCGCTTTCTGCCATTGAAAATTTGATGGCGCTTCTTGAGCCAGGTCAGTCCCATCGCTGAGGTACTTGCATGAACAAAACTCTGATCCGTAACGGATTCATTGCGGCCGGCTTGATGAACATCGCAGGTGTTCTATTGTTCTCTCGTGCATTCACAAACATAGCGATTAACAGTGCCGATCCAGTTGTGATGTCGAACTTCGGACTTCTCATGATTCTTGTGTGGGGCTTGGCATACTTAGGTGCAGCCGCAATCGCCGCCAACATCAAATGGCTTGCTGGCGCATTTGCGCTAGAAAAACTTGTCTATGTTGTGGTGTGGATCAGGTGGCTTTCGGAGAACAGCCTCGAAGAACTCTATTCGAAGGACCTCTTTGCTGGCGTGTACTTCAGCATTTATGGTGCAAATGATTTTGTCTTCATGCTATTTTTTGCCTGCGTGTTCCTTCTGCAACTTCGCAGCAAGTAAGCCGGGCCAAGCCCACTTATCCTGAATTAGGCCGCCGTTACAAGACTTCGCGCGAAACTTACAGCTCGCTAATACTATAAATTCAATAGCACTCTGCGCAATAAATACGCCGGCGATCTGCCAAAAAGGCTTATGAAATCGTATAAAAATGAGCCAACCTAACATCCACATCCTCCTCGTCTGCATGGGCAATATTTGCCGCAGCCCAACTGCTGAGGGCGTGCTTCGGGCGAAGGTGGCGCAGGCGGGGCTGGGGAGGCGGGTGACGATTGATTCTGCGGGAACGCATAACTATCACCCTGGCAGCCCACCCGATGAGCGCAGCCAAGCGCATGCTTTGGCGCGGGGAGTCGATATTTCTCAGCTGCGAGCGCGGCAGATGACGGAACTTGATTACGACAAGTTTGATCTGATTTTGGCCATGGATTGGGACAATTTGGCATTGCTGCAAGCGGATTGCCCGGCCAGCTTGGATGCGGCGCAGCAGGAGCGCAAACTGCGTTTGCTGATGAGTTTTGCGGCAGATTCCAAGCTGGGTGTCGTGGTGCCCGATCCTTATCATGGCGGGGAGGCGGATTTTGAGCGGGTTTTGGATTTGGTGGAAGCTGCTTGCAACGGTTTGGTGCGGCAACTTAAAAATCGCCTTGAGAGCGAGATTTGAACGAAAGATATGAATACCCGAGCGAACTCATCGGTTATCTGCTATACTTGTTAGT
>JANMFP010000552.1:0-2972 GCA_031378135.1 Variovorax sp.
CCGCGCCGGGGTTACCTAAGCCTACAAACAGTTTGATCATGGGGTGAGATTATCTCTGCTTCTTTTGCTTGATTTGTTAGCTTAGAGTTTCGCGCGGCTTTTTGTACCTGCGTCGTACCATCGGGCATTTGCCTCAGAAATTTTTTTGAAAACACACGCGATTGATATCGCCACAAACTTACCCTCTCCCCGCGCGCAGTTGCCAAAAATTTTTTGATTCAAACACCCAATGGTTTTCGCTGGTGAGCGAGTGGAGCGAAGCCGTAGCGCATTGAAAATCTCAGCAAAAAAAGTTAGCGTGCGCCGCGAAAATTGGGGTCGGAGCACAATTTCGTCTGGGATTAGATTCGCATCGGAAAGTTGAATGTCTTGAATTGTGATCCGACCCCAGTTTTCGCTGAATCTCAAAAACTACAAATTTAATAGCACTCTGCGCAGTAAATACGCCGGCTAACTGTCAATATCACCCTCAATTGCCCACGCTGCGAATCATCTCCGCCACCAATGCCAGCCTGCGCGGGATGCGGTCAATCAGGATGTATTCCTCTTGATCCGAATGATAGTTGCCGCCGGGCAGCCCCATATTTTCGATGACAGGTTTTCCGGATTGCGCGGCCCAAGCGGCGTCGGTGCCGCCGAAGGTGCGGGGGAGGAAATCGATCTGGCCGCCGAGCTGGGTGTAAATGGTTTTGGCGAGCTGAGCCATTTGTTTGCCTTGTTCGGAGGCATTGAAGGGCGGGAATCCGATACCGTCTTGCACATCGAGGCGGGAGCTGGGGAATTTCTTTTTGTCGATGAGGGCGCGGCTGTGTTTGGAGAATTGCTCGAATGTGGGCACGTCGGGGACACGCACATCGGCGCTGGCGGTGGCGTCGGGCAGGCCATCGGCCTTGATGGTGCGCCCTGCTGTTGCGTTGGCTACAACAGATGCGCCTTGCACTTGCGCTTGCGTGGCTGTAGCGATGATTTTGGCTTCGAGTGTTTTGAGGTCGAGTGATTTGGGCGCGGCGATTTCAAGCGCGGCGTTACCACGGTCCGGAATGATGTTGCCTACCAAGCCACCGCCAGCCCTGCGCCATTGGCGCTGCACACCCGTCTCCGCGTCTAACAGCGCAGAAACTCGCGCCACCAAATGCGCCAGCTCCACCACAGCGTTCACGCCCAGATGCGGGTTCACGCCAGCATGCGAGGCTTTTCCAGTGATTTGGAATTCGAAGCTGGCGAATTGCAGATCGGCGGCGTGGAGCTTGTCCATGAGGTCGGGTGTTTCGGCGCGCGCAATGGTCCAGTTCATGCGGATGTTCTGCACTCGCGAGGGCGTGTCTTTCGTGCGCAAGATGATGTCGGCCATTTCTTCAATGGGGCGGTCCACGAGGCTCAGCCGATTGGCCGCCACTTTCACCTGCGTACGCCCCACGCCCGCCGTTCCCATGACGATGACTTCGTTATCGCCTGTGCCTTCGCCAGAAAGCACAGCATCATGCTCGCCCGCAAGGCGGCGGATCAAATCGCGCGAGCCTACAGAGCCGCGCTCTTCATCCGAGTTGAACAGCATGGTGATTTGCGCGAAATCTGTGTAGCCGCGCGCTTTCAAGATTTTCATGACATGCAAGAAGACGGCGATGCCGCCTTTGTCATCCGCGATACCGGGCGCAATGGCTTTGTTGCCGTCGATGCGGAAGGGGCGGGCGGCGGCTGTGCCTGTGGGATAGACCGTATCCATGTGCGCAATCAGCAGGAGTTTTTTCTTGCCTGTGCCTTTGAAGTTGATGCGCAAGTTGGGGCCAACGATGCCGTTAGCGGGCGTGATGCGTTCGGTGCTTGCGCCGAGTTCTTTGGCCAGGGTCTCAATCGCGCTGGCCACGCCATTCATGCCCTCTGCTTGGCCTGTGCCGCTGTCGAAGCTAGTGAGTTTTTTGAGGGTTTCCAACAGCAGTGGCGCTTCTTGCGTGGCTAGCGGGAGGATGGCGACATCTAGCGAGATGGCGCTTTGCCCAAAGAGGCTGGGCGCGGCCAGCGAGATGAGGCCAGCGGCGAGAAGTTCGCGGCGAAGGATGGTGTTGTGCAGCATGCTTATCTCCAAATTTGGAAATTATTCTACTGAATGAACACCCAGTTCCTAGATGTGCAAACCACCAGAAACGGGTTTACACTTAAATTCAATTCGCGGGTTGCCAGCCAGCCCGCAAGAGAAGAAGGAGATGAAGTTGGGAAAACGCGTATTTTTAGAATTTGAGCAGCCAATTGCGGAGCTGGAAGGCAAGATTGATGAGCTGCGTTATGTGCAGGGCGAAAGCGCTGTGGACATCAGCGAAGAGATCGACAATCTCGCCAAGAAGAGCCTGCAGCTCACGAAAGACATTTACAGCCAGCTCTCGCCTTGGCAAATCACCAAGATCGCGCGCCATACCGAACGGCCTTACACGATGGATTACGTGCGCGAGATCTTCACGGATTTCGTAGAGATGCACGGCGATCGGCATTTTGCGGATGATCAATCCATCATGGGCGGCTTGGCGCGCTTTAACGGGCATGCTTGCGTGGTGCTTGGGCATCAAAAAGGCCGCGATGTGAAGGAACGCAGCTTGCGCAACTTTGGCATGGCGCGGCCCGAAGGTTATCGTAAAGCGTTGCGCCTGATGAAGACGGCAGAGAAATTCAAATTGCCCGTGTTTACTTTGGTGGATACGCCCGGCGCGTTTCCCGGTATTGATGCCGAAGAGCGAGGCCAAAGTGAAGCCATCGGCCGAAATATTTTTGAAATGGCGCAACTCGAAGTGCCGATCATCTCGACCATCATTGGCGAAGGCGGCTCGGGTGGGGCGCTGGCGATTGCGGTGGCCGATCAGGTGCTGATGATGCAATATTCGGTGTATTCGGTGATCTCGCCAGAAGGCTGCGCGGGCATTTTGTGGAAGACCTCTGATCGTGCGCAAGATGCCGCCGAGGCCATGGGCATCACGGCGCATCGC
>JANMFP010000558.1:0-2042 GCA_031378135.1 Variovorax sp.
GGCACGGTCGCCGGCGTTTGGCCGAGCTGTACAGCAAACAAGCTGCGCCAATCGGTGGCAAACAAATCGCTCGCGTGTGCAAAATGTGTGGCCTCGGATTCAAACATGCCCAGCTCAGACACACCAAGCATTTGCCGCGCCGTGCGGTTCATGGCGCAAACCTGCCCGTCTTCTCCGAGGCAGAGCAATCCCTCTGCTTCGCGGCCCAGCGCGCCTGCATCGGGCCATCGCAGATGCACGACCAGAGTGTGCGGATTGGCGAGCACGAGTTGGTTTTCAATGCGCCGCGCGGCGCTGCTCACGCGGTGCACAAGCTCGGGGCGTTCAGGCACGTCGATCCCGGTGACATCGAGCATGCCCGCGCATCGGCCCGCGCCATCAAAAATTGGCGAGCCTGCGCAGGAATATGAGCCGTTATCTTCGAAGAAATGCTCGCCGCGATGCAGCCACACATCAGTGAGTTCAGACAGCGCTGCGCTGATCGAGGTTGTACCCACCGCGCGTTCGGATAAATCGACGCCTTCGCGTGTGAGCAAGCTGGCGCGGCGGTCTTGCTTGTCGATCTGGCCGCTGCTGGCCACCACCACACCTTGCGCGTTGGTCAACACGGCGAAATAGCGAATGGGCGCAATCGCTTCGCCGAGTTGCTGCAAGCTGCTCTGAGCGGCTTGCACAAGCTGGCGATTCGCCTCACGCGAGCGGCGCTGCATAGCGCTAGTGACCGTATCGAATACGACGCGTTGCTGAGGAGCATGACCATCATCTAAGCAGCGCTGCCAAGATTGTGCAATCCAATCATGCACTGCTACGCTACCACGCTGCCCGCCTAAGACAACGTTGCGAGCTTGCGAAATCAGATCGAGTCGATTGGAGAGCAAGTCAGCTTGGGTAGAAATCATGCTTACATCGTAGCGTGTAAAAGAAGTGATTGCACGCCTAATTAGCCGGGCTTTACTAAACGCTGCACGTCATCCAATAACAGCGCAACCAATTCAATCAAGCCGTCCAGATAGCTACTCTCCACCTCCAAATAGCCTTCATATTCCGCCAGGTTGCGCTTGTTGTGTGCGCTATCAAGTTGCCGCCATTGGACAGGCGTCCAGCCCACGGTATGTTGCAAGGTTTGAAAAACTTGATACCGATTTTCGCTGCGGTAGCCGTGCCGGCGAAGCGCAGCCAAGCCTGCTGCGTGCCCCGCTGAATAAGCAGAAATGAATCTGCCTTCTAGCGAATTAGATTTTCGCTGGGCATCATCCAAATGCTTGTGCGCCATCGCCAGCAATCGCTCAATATCCAAAGCGCTCGCAGTCTCAGCTTTTAGCTGCCCAATCTTTGCCAAATTTGCAAGCGCAGCGCTCATGGCAAGCTCCCATAAAGCACTTCAACCGGGCCAGCAAGAATGCGCTGCACCACCGAGCCCGCCTCTTTGCGGCGCGCGCTGAATTCTTTGACTGTGTAGAGTTTCACTTCAATGCGCCGCCCCAGCCGTTCTTCAAGCGGCAACAGCAAAGCTAGCGCATCGCTAAGTTGCAAGCTGCTCGATACCAAGAGTACGTCGATATCGCTGCTTGCTCGCTCAGTGCCTTTGGCAATCGAGCCAAAAACCAGCGCGATTTTTAGCTGGCTTTCCAGTGGCTGCAGAGCTTCCACTAAAGATGGCATTGCCCCCATCGTTTTACGCACCAAATTCGCCAAATCAGTGAATACAGGG
Source organism: Variovorax sp. (assembly GCA_031378135.1). Taxonomy (GTDB): domain Bacteria; phylum Pseudomonadota; class Gammaproteobacteria; order Burkholderiales; family Burkholderiaceae_C; genus JANMDU01. The sequence continues at coordinate 1,712 of JANMFP010000558.1, forward strand.
CTATCGGGGTTGGCTTTGACTCGGCGCAGATTACCAATGCGCTCCTCCAGCACCAAGCCTGAATCATGCAGTCGCTTAATCTCTCTTTGCAACGAAGCACTTGCGAGCGATGTCAGGCGGATCAATTCTTGAATATGATACCAGCGCTCAGGCTGGCCGAAGATCCATTCAAGGACTTTGGACTGCGGTTGAGTAAATAGCGTGTGAGCGAATTGCATGTACTAAATTTTAGCATAATCATGCTAGCCTAAAGCAATTGTGTGCAAAGTTAGCTGAATACGTCAAATCAAAACGCATTGGCTTTGCACTGTCCACCAGCGGTTAACTGACC
>JANMFP010000591.1:0-1528 GCA_031378135.1 Variovorax sp.
TTGCTCGCCACTTCATGGTTGCTCGCAAGCTCCCACAGCAACGCCGCAAAAGACGGGCCGCTGTGGCTCTACACCGCCCTTGCTTTGCTTCTCGCTTGGAAGACCAAAACCCATCTGCTTCTGATTTTGGGTGCAGGCGCGGTGCTCGGTATGCTGGGAGTGATCTGAGATGCCATCTAACATCACTTTACGCCACCCAACGCCAGCGCAGTTGCCCGGCGATTTGGAATGGGTCACTCAGCAGCACGGCAAGATTTACGCGCAGGAATATGGCTGGAATGCGGAGTTTGAAACCCTCGTGGCTGGCATTTGTGCAGATTTCGCGAAGAATTTTCAGCCGGCTTGGGAGCAATGCTGGGTCGCAGAGAAAGAGGGCCAGCGCGTGGGCAGCGTGTTTGTCGTGCGCGTCGATGCGCAAACGGCCAAGCTGCGCATGCTGATCCTCACGCCAGAAGCGAGGGGAGCGCGCTTGGGCGGACGCCTCGCCGATGAAGCGATTGCCTTCGCACGATCAAAAGGCTACTCAAAAATGGTGCTCTGGACGAATGCTTGCTTAGCTGCAGCGCGTGGGATTTACGAAAAACGTGGCTTCAAGCTCATTTCGAGCGAGCCAACACAAGGCTTTGGGCAAAGCCAAATCAGCGAGACTTGGGAGCTGGAGCTGTAGAGCTTGCCTAGGATCAAATTCAGCGCGGATTCTCGAAAAACACGTAATTTGAGGCGTAATCGCTGACCTCAAAATACACGCGTTTCTCGCCAGCGTCTACGATCATGTTGAGGTTTTCATCGAGCACACCGTAGCCAAATCGATAGGGGCGAGGCTTGTTGTCGTCTGTGCCCATGGCGGTAGACAGCTTATCGATTTTGATGAAACGGCGCACGAGTTTGTCGCCTGCATAGACTTCAAGCACGCCGTTGGTTCCTGTCCAGTTTTGGATGTCGCGTTGGATCTTGTTTTGCTGCTCTTGGGTGCATGCTTGGAGCAGGAAAAGAGATAAAAAGAGGGTGGTAGCCGGCGTAGATATTGCGCGGGCAGCTATAGATTTGATAGTGTTCATGGTGTTGAAAAAAAGCTTGGTAAAAATGTGAATGAGGATGAGCGAATGTGGAAAGCTCGCGCATCAAGCGATTGCTATTTGTGCAAGCAGCGACGTCACGCGCGGATCTTCGCCTACAGTTGAAGTGACTTCGAATTCAACTTGCGGATGCGCGCTGCGCAGCTCTGAGATCAGCTCTGGCAGATCTTCTCGCGCATGCTTACCCATGCCTAAAAACATGGGAACAACACGTATTTTTAAGGGTTTTTGGCCTGTAGCCGGCAAAGAATCTGGGTGGATTGCTATTGAATTAATAGTAACTTGCAACTCAGCAATCATTTGCGCTGCTGCATCTGGCAGGCTCGGCTCGCACAATTCAAGATAAGCGCAACTCACATGGCTCTTCGGATGCTCAGTGCGAATGCGTAAGGCCACGGCTTCGATAGGCCCGCGCCACAGGGGATCTCGCGAGCCATGTGCGAAAAGAATAA
>JANMFP010000627.1:0-2434 GCA_031378135.1 Variovorax sp.
GCCCAGGCCCTGCGCAGCGAGTTTGTCTGCATAGAGCTTGCGCGTGCCGGGGTGCTGTGCAATTTTTTTGTACATCAGCGGCTGGGTCAGCGCTGGTGTGTCTTGCTCGTTGTGGCCGAGTTTGCGGAAGCAAATAATGTCGAGCACCACATCTTTGTTGAAATGCTGGCGATATTCCAGCGCCCACTGCGTGCAGAGCACCACGGCTTCTGGATCGTCGCCGTTCACATGCAGCACCGGCGCTTCAATCATCTTGACCACATCGGTGCAATAGAGCGTCGAGCGGGTATCGCGCGGGTCAGAGGTGGTAAAGCCAATTTGGTTGTTGATCACGATATGCACCGTGCCGCCCGTGTAGTAGCCACGGGTTTGCGCGAGCGCCAGTGTTTCCATCACCACGCCTTGGCCGGCAAACGCAGCATCGCCGTGCACGAGCACAGGCAGCACTTGATCGCCCTCTTTATCGCCACGGCGATCCATGCGAGCGCGCACACTGCCTTCCACCACGGGGTTCACAATTTCTAAGTGCGAGGGGTTGAATGCCAGCGTCAAGTGCACCGGGCCACCGGGCGTGGTCACATCGCTGGAGAAGCCTTGGTGGTATTTCACGTCGCCTGATGGCAAATCTTCCGGGGCGGTGTGGTCAAACTCAGCGAACAAGTCTTTAGGCATTTTGCCCAAAGTGTTGACAAGCACATTCAGGCGGCCACGGTGAGCCATGCCGATCACCATTTCCTGCACGCCAGCAGCGCCTGCTTTTTGCACCAGCTCATCCATCGCAGCAATAAAGCTCTCGCCGCCTTCGAGCGAGAAGCGCTTTTGGCCCACGTATTTGGTGTGCAAGAAGCGCTCAAGGCCTTCAGCGGCGGTGAGGTTTTCAAGGATCGCTTTTTTCTGTGCAGCATTGAAAGCGGGCTTGGCGCGCACGCTTTCCATCTTCTGCTGCCACCAGCGCTTCTCCTCTTGGCTCGTGGCATACATGTATTCCGCGCCCACGGTGCCACAATAGGTTTCGCGCAGCGCGTTCAGCAGCTCACGCAGGCTCATTTGCTCTTTGCCGAAATAGGTGTTGGAGGTGTTGAACACCGTTTCCATATCGGCATCAGTGAAGCCGTAGAAAGCGGGATCTAGATCGGGAATATTGTCGCGCTCCGTGCGCTGGAGGGGGTCTAGATTCGCCCAGCGCGCGCCGACGTTGCGGTATGCGGCAATGAGCTGCTGTGCGGCAGTGCGTTTTTTGCCCATTTCGTTGTCGGCGCTGGCGTGCACGGTGCGCGTGGCGCCTTGCTTGGCCAATTCGGTAAATGCGTTGATGACGGGCAAGTGAGCCACGTCTTTGGCGGCGGTACCGTCAGAAGCAGGAACATGCTGCAAGGCATCGAAATAGCTGCGCCAGTTGTCCGGCACGGAGCCTGGATTGGCTAAATAGTTTTCGTAGAGTTCTTCGACATACGGCGCGTTGCCGCCGAAGAGATAACTGTTGCTACCGTAGGCTTGGTAGATCGACCCATTTGTAGTCGCTGACATTGTGTTGCTGCCTCCGTTTCCCTGAGGGAAACATTAGTTGGTTAGTAAACCTTCCGCGACACGGCTGAACCGATTGGCGGATGCATATGGCTTGGAAGGGCCTTAAATACAAATTGAATTGTGACAGGTTTAGTTCGTTCAAGGGATTTATATTCCTGCTAGCCCATCGATTTACTATGAATTTCATAGCACTCCGCGCACATTATTCGCCGGCTAGATGCTGTTTTTCATCTCAAAAGCAGGTTTATGCTGTTTGTTTATTTCTCTATTGACAGAAATAATTGACACGAGCAAAATAGACTTTAAGAAAGCCAAAACCATGCACCTTAGCCAAACATCCGAGCAATTCATTCTGCACTGGGGCGAGATGGGCACGCGCTGGGGCGTGAACCGCACGGTGGCGCAAATTCATGCGTTGTTGTATTTGCATGGCAAGCCTTTACCTGCTGATGAAATTGCCGAAACGCTCAATGTTGCTCGCAGCAATGTGAGCAATTCCATCCGTGAGTTGCAAGCTTGGAATCTGGTCAAACTGGTGCATGTGCTCGGCGACAGGCGCGATCATTTTGAAACGTCAACAGACATTTGGGATTTAGCCCGCACCATCGTTCGTGAGAGGAAAGAACGCGAGATTTTGCCCACTGTGGCTTTGCTCAAAAACCTGCTCGACAGCCCCGAGCTCATGCTCGATGGCGTAGACCGCGCAGCCCGTATCAAAGAAATGCTGCTCATGCTGGAATCGCTCACGGTTTGGACGGACGAGATGCTGCGCCTGGATAGCGACACGCTCACCAAAGTGCTCAAGCTTGGCGCCAAGATTCAGAAGCTCATTCGCGGCGATCAGCTTGCGCAAACGCCTTCTGAGAAAGCACAGCAAGACAATTTGGCTGCTGGCTCGATGATTGGC
>JANMFP010000006.1:0-5225 GCA_031378135.1 Variovorax sp.
TCAAGCCTGCGCCGGAATGATCAAATTCTGGCCAGGGTAAATCTTGTCTGGATGGCTGAGCATCGGCTTGTTAGCTTCAAAGATCACGGGGTATTTATTGGCATCGCCGTAGTATTGTTTGGCGATTTTTGATAAGTTATCGCCACTCACGACCATGTGGAATTGGCAACTTGGGGCATCTGGCTCGTCGCAAGTCATCTCGTCGGCTACGCCAGCCACGCCGTGGACATTGCCGCAACAGGCGATGATCTTTTCGCGCTCCTCCTGTGTGGCCACCAATCCTGCTACGGTGACGATCTGATCCGCTCCACTGAATGTGATGCTCAAATTGTCAGCGGGCAAATTGTTGGTACGAATGTAATCCTTGATGGCGCTAGACGCTGCTTCGTTGGCAGCTGCTGCTTTTTCTTCATTGCTCGGTTCGGCAACTGCCGCGGCCACTTCGGGCTTGCTGCCAAAGAGTTTTTGGCCGGCTTCTTTGAAAAACGAAATAATACCCATGACGTGCTCCTGTTGAATTGGTTGATGAGCTTTGGTTGTACATCAAAAGCATGACGCATTGGCGAAAAAATCACTCGGCACGGTAATTAGGTGCTTCTTTCGTGATTTGTACATCATGAACGTGGCTCTCGCGGATGCCGGCCGTGGTGATTTCAACAAACTCTGCCTTGGTTTGCATATCGCCAATGCTTGCGCAGCCGCAATAACCCATGCTCGCGCGAATGCCACCCGCGAGTTGGAAAATAATCGCCACCACTGAGCCTTTGTAAGGCACGCGGCCTTCAATGCCTTCGGGCACGAGCTTGTCCGCATTCGGATTGCCCGTGCTCGATTCTTGAAAATACCGATCCGCACTGCCCTGCTGCATCGCGCCAATCGAGCCCATGCCGCGGTAGCTCTTATACGAACGCCCTTGGTACAAAACCACTTCGCCCGGCGCTTCCTCCGTACCCGCAAACATGCCGCCCATCATCACCGTGCCTGCGCCAGCGGCAATGGCTTTGGCAATGTCGCCGCTATAGCGGATGCCGCCATCTGCAATCAGCGGAATGCCCGAGCCACCTGAATCACGTGCTAAGGCCGTAGCCACGGCATCAATAGCCATGATCTGCGGCACGCCCACACCCGCCACAATGCGCGTCGTGCAAATACTGCCCGGGCCGATGCCCACTTTCACCGCGTCTGCCCCTGCTTCTGCCAGCGCCAGCGCTGCAGCGCCGGTGGCGATATTACCGCCCACCACATCGATTTGCGGAAAGTTTTGCTTGACCCAGCGCACGCGCTCAATCACGCCTTTACTGTGGCCATGCGCCGTATCCACCACAATCGCATCCACCCCCGCCTCGACCAGCGCCGCCACGCGCTCTTCCGTGCCCTCGCCCACGCCGACTGCCGCGCCCACGCGCAGCTTGCCTTGTTCGTCTCGCGCGGCGTTCGGGAAGCTGGTTTGCTTGGTGATGTCTTTCACCGTGATCAAGCCCTTCAAGCGGAATTCATCGTCCACCACCAGCAAACGCTCCAAGCGATGTTTATTAAGCAGCGCTTTAGACTCTTTCAGCGGCGTGCCCACTGGCACAGTCACTAATTTATCGCGCAGCGTCATGATCTGACTCACCGGCACATCCATGCGCGTCTCAAAGCGCAAATCGCGGCTCGTGACGATGCCCACCACTTTGCCGCCATCCACTACCGGGAAACCGCTCACCCCCAGCTGCTCCGACAGCTCAATCACTTGATGCACCTTAAAGTCAGGCGGGATCACCACCGGATCGCGCAACACGCCGCTTTCATGGCGCTTAACTTTTCTCACCTGCGCGGCCTGCTCTTTGGCGGTGAGATTCTTATGAATGATGCCCATTCCGCCCTCTTGCGCCATGGCAATGGCCAGACGCGCTTCGGTCACGGTGTCCATTGCGGCGGAAACCAGCGGCAAATTCAGCGCAATTCGGCGAGAAAATTGGGTTTGAAGAGATGTGTCTTTGGGCAAGACGGCTGAGAACGCAGGGACGAGCAAAACGTCGTCAAATGTGAGGGCTTTGCCAAGCAGGCGCATGTAGAAGGCTCCAAAAACAAGATTTTACGCAAGCACAGCTGTCGCTTTGTATACCAAACGGCTGATTTGTGCACCCAAACGGCTCTTCATACGTTGGCATGTCAGCCCCTTGTAGCTACACTCTCCTCATGAAAAAATCTGCATCCATGCCTCGTCAGTTATTTATTGTTGCTTTGCTGTTCTGCCTATTGCCGGTGGCCTACGCTCAGTGGTCTTGGAAAGACAAAGACGGCCGCCGGGTGTTTAGCGATCAGCCACCGCCGCCCAGCATTGCCGAAAAAGATATTTTGAAGCGGCCAGCCGGCGTTCGCGCTCCGACTCCAGTGAGCGAAGCGCCTGAAGCATCCAACACGCCTTCCAACAGTTCAGCAGCCGGCACAGCAAAAGCCGATGCCCCAAAAATCAGCGGCAAAGATGCCGAGTTAGAGAAGAAAAAGAAGGAAGCCGAAGCGCAAGAAGCCACGAAGAAAAAAGCTGAATCCGAGAAAAACGCAGCCGCTCAAAAAGAAAACTGCGACCGAGCCAAGCGCGCCAAAACCAGCTTCGATTCCGGCCTGCGCATTTCCACGACAAACGCCAAAGGCGAGCGAGAGATCATGGACGAGGCCACGCGCGCCAACGAAGCCAAACGATTGCAAGACATCATCGCGGCTGACTGTAGATAAAGCCACAAGGCTTCAATATCCGGCTTTTAGTCGTTGCGGTCGATCAGGGCAATGCGATAAGCGAGCGGTTTGGCCGCAATACGCCAAAGCTTCGTTCTTGAACTATTCAGCCAAGTTTGAGCGGCGCACCCAATTTTTCACCCTCTTGAGCCCTAGAATGTTGCAATGCAGCATTTCGCTGTCAAGAAGGCTCACACCATGCTCTACCAGCTCTACGAATCTCAGCGCGCCCTGATGGAGCCTTTCGCAGAATTTGCGCAGGCCACCGCCAAACTCTTTGCCAATCCTTTGAATGGTTTTGGCCAAATGCCATTTGCGCAGCGCACTGCCGCCACGTATGACCTGATGTATCGCCTTGGCAAGGATTACGAAAAACCAACGTTTGGCATCAAGACGGTGAACATCCCGCACGATGACACAGAGACGGAAATTGCCATCCACGAGCGCGTTGAGATCGACAAAGCTTTTTGCGAACTGCGCCGCTTCAAGCGCTTCTCAGACGATGCCGCTACGCTTGCCCGCCTCAAAGGCCAACCTGCTGTATTGATCGTTGCGCCGCTGTCGGGCCATTACTCCACTTTGCTGCGCGACACCGTGCGCACCATGCTGCAAGGCCACAAAGTCTTCATCACCGATTGGAAGAATGCCCGCCTCGTGCCGCTCTCTGATGGCGAATTCCATCTTGATGATTACGTCAACTACGTGCAAGAATTCATTCGCCATTTGCAAAAGCAATATGGCAATTGCCATGTGATGAGCGTTTGCCAGCCTACTGTGCCTGTGCTCGCAGCCGTATCGCTCATGGCTTCGCGCGGTGAGCAATTGCCGCTTTCCATGACGATGATGGGCGGCCCGATTGATGCGCGCAAATCACCCACATCGGTGAACAATTTGGCCACACAGCGCAGCCACAACTGGTTTGAAAGCAATGTGATCTATCGCGTGCCGTCTAACTTTCCTGGCGCGGGCCGCAAGGTCTATCCGGGCTTTTTGCAGCACACGGGCTTTGTAGCGATGAACCCAGATCGCCACGCGAAAAGCCATTGGGATTATTTCAAAGATCTTGTCAAAGGTGATGGCCGCAGCGTCGATGCGCACCGCCAGTTCTACAACGAATACAACGCCGTACTCGATATGGATGCTGACTATTATTTGGAAACGATTGAAACCGTCTTCCAAAAATTCAAGCTCGTTGAAGGCACGTGGGATGTGCGAAGCGAAAGCGGCAAGCTTGAGCGCGTGCGCCCGCAAGATATTTCAGGCTGCGCCTTGCTCACCGTAGAAGGCGAGCTCGATGATATTTCTGGCAGCGGCCAAACCCGCGCGGCATTAGATCTGTGCAGCGGCATCGCAAAAACTTCTAAGCAACATTACGAAGTCAAAGGCGCAGGCCACTACGGTATTTTCTCAGGCCGCCGCTGGCGCGATATGGTCTATCCGCAGGTGCAACAATTCATCGCGCAAGCTGCAAAAAGCGCAGTTTCTGTGCCGAAAAAGGCATCAAAAAGACCAGTAGCCGGCAAGAAACCTGCGCAGAGTGCTATAAAAAAGAGAGTAACCGCAAGGGCGTGATCACTCTGGCGTGATAACTCGGGAGAGATGGAGTTACCACGCGTTTCGGCCACTTATTTTTTCATCGGCGCAGGCAAAGGAGCTATCGGGCGCTGCGGCACGATCAGCGGGCTCGTGGATGGCTGCACAATCTGCGGACTGGTAGATGGCTGAGAGATCACGGCGGGTGCGATCATGATCGGCCCTGCGGCTTGGCTGATCAGTTGTTCCATCTCTTGCGCTTGCTGTGGGTTGCTGCTAAACCGGCGGCGTGCCTCATCGATGAGTTGCTGGCGCTTGGCAGCACGGGGTGCACCCGCTAAACCTGCAAATTCGTTGCCTAAGTAGCGATCAATCTGTGTTTTGAACTGCATCTTGTCGGCGGGAGCTTGCAGGCGGCTTTTCAGCAAGGGATCTTTGAGCTGATTGCTCAGGGGCCCGAGCGCCAGCTTCATCGTGTTGGCCGCTGGCGCAGCTTTAGGTGCATTCAGACTCAGGCGCAGCGCGGGAGAGATGCTGATGCCTCTGATCGATCGGATCGCGGTTGCAGCCAGAGGGCGAGAAGGCTCGGGCGGCAGCAAGCTGCGCAACGCGCTCACCTGAGCTTGCGTCGGCTGCTCTGATAAGGCATTCACACTGGATTGAATCGCTCGCGCCAGATCCGCCGAAGACACCAGCTCACTCACACGCGTTTCAACCTCGCCCAATGCGCCCACCATCACATCATCGAGCGATTGCATCGCACGAAACACCTCGGTATCGAGCGCAGTAGTTGCGGCATCCAGCCCTGTGACGGAGGCAGCAATCAGATTGGTCAAGCCGGTTGGATCGGCCATGCCCAACACGCGCAGGATTTCCTCCAGAGGCGTGAACACCGACATGCGAACGATGCCATTGAGATTGCCCAAAGAGCGCCCCATGCTGTCGTTCATGCGGGCAATGGCTTGGGAGACCGC
>JANMFP010000112.1:0-9972 GCA_031378135.1 Variovorax sp.
GACAACGCCGCCGCCACCGAGATCAAGGCCACGCCGGTCGATACCGCCACCGCAGCCGTGACCTCCGGCAAGGCGGTGTCGTAGCGCTGCGCAAACAAAAACACATTCGCACCAATCGGCAGAGCTGCCGTGACGATCATCACAGCAAGCGGCAGGCCTTGCAAACCCAGCGCCCACCCGATCAAACCCACAGCCAGCGGATGCCCCAGATTTTTAAGCGCCGCCAGACCCACGGCCACGCGCACATGCTCGCCCACACGCGTGCTGGCCAGCGTGATCCCCACGAGCACCACTGCCAACGGGCTGAATGCATTGGCCAGCAACTGCAAAGGCTTGTCGATCACAGCGGGAATGCCCAGAGAAGTCTGCGCATACAGCAATCCCAAAATAATGGGGAAGATCATCGGCTGCTTGAGCGTGTTCCAAATCGATGCGGCCATGATGCGAGCGGGATGTATTGCTGCATCGGCTTTTTCTTTCAACGTGACGAGCTCGAGCACCACCGTGGCCAGCGACAGCATGATGAGCGAATGCACCGCAATCAAAGCCAGCAGCACGGCCACGCCCTGCTCACCATAAGCAAACTGAATCAGCGCAATGCCGATCATCACCGTGTTGCTATAGCTCGCTGCCAAAGCCAACACCGCCGAGCGCCGATTGCGGCCGCTGGCAAAAAACATCACCGCATACATCAGCGCCATGCCCAGCAAATAGGCCACGAGTGGCCTACCCTGCAAATTCTCCGGCTGCACATTCACCATGGTGCGAAACAAGAGCGGCGGCAAAAAGATCGTGAATACCAGTTTTGAGAGATCTTTCACCGAGTTAGCCGTCATCAAACCTGCGCGGCCTGCTATGAATCCTATAGCAATAAGGATGACGACAGGCAGCAGCGCAACAACAACGGGATGATTCATGCCTGCCAGTTTAAGGCGCTACATGGCGCTTATTGACACATGCCGCCATCTCATCGTGCGATGGCGGCATGATCAAAACATCTTGGCTTAAAACTGCGCCTGCATGCCCACTTTCAAGCTGCGCCCAGGCAAGGGGGATTTACCGGGCGCGCTGGTGGTGAGGATGGAGGTGGCGCTGTAGGCGAGCTTGTTGGAAGCGTTATCCAGTCTCGCAAACCACAACACATCGGCGTTTTTCGCCTTCATGAGGTAGGTGGCGGCTGCGTTCCACAAGGTGTAGGCCGACGTGCTGCCATCTCGCGCTGCTGAGTTGCGATCAAAGCCCAAGCGCGCACCCCAAGGGCCTTGCGTGTAGGCCAACGTGCTACCTACGCGCAGTGGGCTGATACGCGGAAGAGCTTGGCCAGTGTCTGCGTTGGTAGCGCGCGTGCTGTCAACGCGCCATTGCCAATCGAGTTTGCCCGCTGCATCCATCAAACGCCAATTGCCCGAGAGCTCAAAGCCTGTGAAGCGGGCTTTGACTTGGGTGTAGGCGTATTCGGGAAAAATATCTTCGCCGCTGCCATCGGCCACGCCGTCGCCGTCTGCATCGATGGGGTTCAGTTCTGCATCTGCGCCGCGCGTGTTGCCAGTCGTGCCAAGGAAAGTGTAGTTTTTGAAGCGGCTGTTGAAGATATTGAGTTGTGCGAGGTGCGCTCCGCTTTTCCAACGCGCGCCGATATCGATGCTGGTGGATTTTTCTTTGCGCAAATTCGGATCGCCTACTTCATAAGCGGCCGTGGCGATGTGTGGGCCATCGGCGAAGAGCTCGTAGTCTTTGGGCGCGCGCTGGCTGGCCGCGAAGTTGCCCGTCAGTTGCCAAGCGGATGAGAGGTTGAGCAAGCCGCCTGCCGAGTAGCTCGATGGTTTGAAGTTGCGCTCAGCGGGTTTGAAGCGGGCAATTTGAGGGTTGCCATTCGACTTCACTTTCACATCTTCCAAACGCCCGCCAAAACTGAGCTTGCCCCAATTGAATGCGGCCTCTTCGTAGATGAACAAGGCTTGCTGTGATGTTTTGCTGTAAGGCGCGAAGGCTTCTGCGCCATCGGCCGAGAAGCGGTTGTTATCCAGCTGCACACCGATCACGCCTTGAATATTGCCGAGCTTGGCGTGGCGAGCTTGTAGGCGCAAATCGTTGCCGCTGTTTTTAAAAACGGTGCCGGCCACAACGCTTGTCCCCACGCCTTCAAACTCCGTGTGTTCATACTTCGTGTTGCTGGCCTGCAGTTGCACGGATTCAATCACGCCACCAATTTTGAAATCACCATCCAGCGCAGTGCGACGCGAGCGCATATCAATCGTGACCTCGTCTTCCGCCACGGTGCCGTATTTCGTGTTGAAACCGCTCACCGACATGCCGATGCGGCTTTGCCCGAAAAACAAACTGCCGCCCAATGCGCCGCTCGTTGCCTCGGCTGCAGAGTTGCAAATTTTCTTTTGCAAAGCAGGCGAGCTGGGCTTGGTGCAAGCCAGATCAATGGGCGCGCTCACATCGCCTGTGCTTCGGGTTGACACATCGGCATGCAGAGCAAAGCGCTCGTTGCCCGACTCGATCAAGAAAGCACCGTTTTTGCCGCTGTTGCCGCTTGACAGGCCAAAATCAACCTTGCCCGTCATGCCCTGCAAACGCTCTTTGGGAATGCGGTTGTCAATCACGTTGACCACACCGCCCACCGCTGAGCCACCGTAGAGCAACGCACCCGGGCCGCGCAACACTTCAATGCGCTCCACGGCAATCGGATCAAGCGCTACCGCATGGTCGTAGCTTAAAGCGGAGGCATCAATGGTTGCGCCGGAATTGCTCAGAATGCGGATGCGATCCCCATCGAGGCCACGAATGATCGGGCGGCTGGCGTTGGGGCCAAAGTAGGTGCTGCTGACTCCGGGCAGGCCATTCAAGGCTTCGCCCAAAGTGGATTGCTGGCGCAGCAGCAAACCAGTGCCCGAGACGCTTTGCGCGGGCGCAACGACGTCGTTGGCTCCTAACGGATTGGCTGTGACGATGACGGGTTGCAGTGTGGGCTCTGGCGCTGGGTTAGCAGTATTTGGCTTAGCACTTTGGGACGGGCTTTGGGGCTGGGCTGGATTCTGGGTTTGCGCAGTCGCTGCAGCACACAGCGCAGCGCAAGCAACCGCAACGATGCGGCGAGGAAAAAAATTAGACATGGCATTTCTCTGGAAAAATAAACGGCGTTGTGCTGCGCAGAAGCGTGCGCAGCACAACTCAAAGAGGCAAGGATTTACAGAGAAACAGCCGGCGGGCCGCGCGCTTCAAACAGCGGGGCTTGCCAAGAGCCAAGTGCTTGCGCAACACTTGCTACAAAAACATGAGCGTTCAGCGCAATCAATACGCCGGGTAGAGGGCTATTTAGCTCTAAATGAGCGCTCGCAGCCTGCATCACACGGCAGGATTCATCACCCTCATCGTGCGAAGCAAACAAGCGGCTGAAGATGCCGTGATCGCAGTCTTCACCGCTGGCATGTGCATGTGTATGGGCATCAACATGCGCCAAGTTTTGCTCAGCTGTTTGCTCCTCATGCGCATGCGCCAGCATCCGCACATCGTGGTGCAGTGTGCGGTGCGCCACAGACAGGCTTTGCGCCAAAGCCATGCACAGCAGCAGCCCAAGCAGCACGATGCGCTGAGCGAAGTGAAGTGGGCGGTGGCGTGGCGATTTCATAGCTTGGGCTTGTTAGCTTAACAGGTGCGCTAAAAATGAGTTCGACTCAGCCCAGTCGGTCTTTCGCCCATAGCCGATACGCGCTCGGGCTCATGCCTGCAAACCGCGTGAACGCACGGCGGAAATTGCCTTCATCGGTGTAGCCGCATTGCTGGGCCACTCGCTTGATGCTGGCGGCGGGAGCATCCAGCAAGGTTTTGGCCATCTCAAGGCGTGTGCGCGTGATGAAGGCTTTGGGCGCTTCACCAGTGAGTGTTTTGAGGCGGCGATGCAGCGTGCGCTCGCTTAAGGCCAACTGTTTGGCCAAATGGGTAGCGCTCATCTCGCTTGGCGCTTGCCGTACGGCCTGCTCCGCGCTCTGCAGCAATGGATCGGCATGATCCAAGTAACGCTTGGGTGCATACAAGGTTTGCGCAGGCGCAGCGCTATCGAGCACGGAAAAATCAGCAGCACGTTTGGCGATGTCTTTACCGCCGAGCCTGCAAATGGTGTGCAACGCCATATCGACCCACGACATCGGGCCGCCGACTGTGACGATGTTTTCTTCTTCGAGCAAAGCCGATCCCCAAACGGCACGCGCTTTCGGGTAGCGGCGCGTCAATTCGTCGTGCAGCCACCAAGTGGTGGTGCAGCGGCGCTGGTTGAGCAGCCCCGCCTCGCCCAGCACGAACACACCCGCGCATGAGCCCGCCAGCATGCTGCCCTGCTGATAGCGCTGCCGCAGCCAATTGGCCACCGGGGCCAAGCTCTGAGCATCGGGTACGCCGTTGGCACCGCTGACCAAACCGGGAATCAGCACAGCATCGCAATGCGGCACATCCAACACATGCGCATCCACCTCAATCAAGCGCCCCATACCATCGCGCAGCGGCTTGCCATGGGTGCTTGTGGTGATGATTTTGAACGGCTCGATGAGTTTTTTGCTTTTTGATGAATGGGTTTGCGCAATCTCCGTTTGCGTTGGCACGCGTTGCACCGGACTAGATGGAGCATTGGCTTGATTGGCCAACCAAAACAAATCCACCAAGCCCACTGCGCCCGATGGCAAACACCCATCAAAACCGAGGATGACGACTGTTTTGGAGAGCGTTGCAGAGGTGTCTTTTTTCATTTTGGCGATTTTTGCATGTTTTTAGGCTTATTCGCCACCTTTACGCCAATCGCGATGCACCAGACACTTCATTTTGAAGCTGTTTCTACCTTTTTAGATGCAGATTTTCAATTTCAAATTTTGGAGAAAACATGAAAGTAATGGACTACGGGCTCAAAGCCCTCGATTTTCAACATGCCCAGCCCGAAGCCCCCCAAACCGGCTTTGCGCGTCGCGGCTTCGTGATGACTTCTCTGGCCAGCGGCTTCGCTGTCGCCTCCAACCCCGTGTTGGCGCAGGCGATTGCCACGAGTAGCAAAGGCTTGGTGGCTGGCGAGGTCAAAATCAAAGTGGCTGATGGCGAAATCCCAGGCTACGTAGCGCGCCCGGCCAAACCCGGCAAATACCCCACGTTACTCGTGGTGCAAGAGATTTTTGGCGTGCACGAGCACATCAAAGACATGTGCCGCCGCTATGCCAAACAAGGCTACTACGCGATTGCACCCGAGATGTATGCCCGCCAAGGTGACGTGTCGAAGCTCACCGACATCGGCGCCATCATCAGCACCGTGGTGAGTAAAGTGCCAGATGCGCAGGTCTGCGCCGATTTGGATGCAGCCGTGGCATTCGCCAAAGCCAGCAAATTTGCGGATACGACTCGCACCGCCTTGGTGGGCTACTGCTGGGGCGGGCGCATTGCATGGGTATATGCGAATCACAACCCCAAGCTCAAAGCCGCCATCAGTTATTACGGCTTGCTCGAAGGCTTCAAAGAGCCGACCCTGCGCCCACAAGATCCAATTGACTACGGCGACAAAATCAAAGTGCCTGTGCTCGGGCTGTATTCCGGTATTGATGCTTTTGTGAAACAAGAAACCATTGCAAAAATGCGCGGCTTGATCAACAAGAGCGGCAGCGGCTCAGAGATCGTCGTGTTCCCGAACGTAGATCACGGCTTCAATGCCGATTACCGCCCAAGCTACGACAAAGCCGCTGCCACTTATGCGCAAAAGCTGGCCAATGATTGGCTGAAAAAGCACGGTGCGTGATGGATAAGAATTCAGCGCAGTTCGCCTGAATTCGCAGCTGGATAGATCCAAGGTTTGTGCAGGCAACTGCACAAACCTTTTTTTTCATGATCACTCATTATTTGACGGCTACCGCTTCGGTGATGCGGTAATAAAGGCCATATGGATCGTCGCTGAGCACCAAGAATTTACCTTCAACGACAACGGGCTCTAGTGAATATTTCACTGGCGTTTTGGTGCGCACTTCGATCATGCTCTCAGGCCCGCCGGGTAGGCAAAAGCTGCAGCTCAGCGGCACGGAGGTCAGCAAAAAGTGACGTTGCCGCTCGCCGGGCTCCAGCGGCATCATGAAGCCTTGGATTTTTTGCGTTTTCTGATTCAACGCCATCTGCTGCGCATTGAACACTGGCAAGATTTTGTTTTTCTCATTCTTCGTGGTGATCGCCGTGAGCAAGCTCCACGCAATCACATCTTCTCGCTTGGGCAAGGGCGCAAAAGGCGAATTCGGGCTGTGTACACCCGCGCCTTGGCCAGCCGGCAGACCGGAGAGAGCGCCCGATGAGCCTTGAGCCGCCTGCGGTGATGTAGCCGGTGCAGACGACGCCCTTTGCGCAGGCGCGGCCTTGCTGCTTGGCGCGCTGGAGCCAGCGGGTGAAGCGATAGGCGACGACAGCACTTGCGCCCAAGCTGTTGGCGCGAGCCATGCCGCGCTGGCAATCAATGCCCGGCGTCGATCAGTGCTCATGGCGCATGCCGCAATGCTTGCCGATCCCTAAGCCTTTGCAAGCGGTTTGCAAATCTTTCATGCAGGCATCGTATTTTTTGCCAGACTCCAAGCATTGCGCGGCCGACGTGTGCGCTGCTGCCATGGCCTTGTGGCGCTGAACATCTTTCTTCACATCATCCGCAGAATGCGCTTGTGCCATCGCTGAAGAAGCTATAAAAAACATAGCACCTAGTGCAGATAATATGCCGGCTACCTGCCATTTTTTCTTTAAATTCATGAATTTCACCTTGTTTGCAATTGTTCAAGCACATCCAGCTGATAAACCTGACGCAAAGGCCAAGCCACCGCCAGCACCGATAAACCCAAGACTCCCGCGAGCAGCAGCAGTTCCTGAGGGACCCAAACCGCACCGCTGACAACCAGCGAACGCTCTTGGCCTAACAAATAGCCTATCAGACTTGTCAAGAGGTGGCCCAGCGCCATGCCAATCACCCAGCCAGCGAGCGCCAGCAAAAGCGTCTCTATCAGTAACAGCCCCGCCACTTTGCTCTTTGACGCACCCAGCATCCGCAGCATCGCCAAATCGCCCCGCCGCTCGCGCAACGCTGCGGTGAGCGACATCCAAAGGCTCATCGCGGCCACAGCCAGTAACACCGCTGCAAACGCTTGCAGCACCTGCGTGCCCACACCCAGCATGCGAAAGAGGCGCGTGATCTCCAGCGCGGGTGCAGCGGCTTGCAGCTCAGTGCTTTGGTTCACATAGCGCGGAAAGCTCACCGCCGCCAGCGGCGAAGCGTATTGAATCAAAGCAAAAGTGATTTCGCGTTCCTCTTGAAGCGCTATCTTGTCAGCCTCATCCAGCGCGATTTCTTTTTCATGCACTTGCCAAACGCTCTCCGTGCTCGTCAAGATCAGCCGATCCAACACACAGCCGCAGCGCTGCAAATGCCCGACCGCGGTGTACTTCAATTTATCGTGCACCTCGCCACCGCCGGCCAAACCATGCGAGCCGGCAAACTGCGCGCCCAGCGGTAACTGGCTCACCACATCCGCGCCCGCCACGGCTTGCATTGGCTGCGTCCACATCGCCCCGCCTGCGAGCTTCGCGTCATACAAAGCAGGGTATGCCAGCGTCGTGCCCACGATGCGAAAACCAAGGTAGCTGTCGCCCAAGCTCAGCGGAATCAGCTGCTTGATGCGCGGATCTTTTGCTAAATCTTCAGCCGCTTGCAAAGGAATATTTCCCGCAGGTACATCCACATGCAACACGCCCGCCAAGATCATTTGCAGCGGCGAGCCCTTCGCGCCCACCACCATATCCACGCCCGCCAAATCGCGTGAGATGCTGCGCTCCATTTGCGTGGAGACCAGCAGCAGCACCGTCATCGTCGCCACGCCGAGCGCGATTAAGAGCGCGTTCAGCAGCGCCGCGCCCGGCCGCGCGAGCATCATGCGCGTTGCATAGGTCAGCGCAGATACTATGTTTTTCATAGCACTCCACGCTTATTATTTGCCGGCTGGATGCCGATTTGACTCAATTTTTGAAGATCAACACGCTGCGCTGTTTGAGAAATAGAAGTTTTGACGCGCCCGTCATGCGTTGCAATCACCAAAGATGCACCGCATCGTTTGGCCACGCTGATCAACAACGAGGTGGCTTGTGCCGCGGCATCGTCATCCAAACTCGCTGTGGGCTCATCAGCAAAAATAATCTGAGGAGAAAGCAGCACCGCCCGCGCGAGAGCAACGCGCTGCGCCTGCCCACCTGAGAGAGCGCTGGGTTTGCGATGCGCTAAATCGCTCACGCTCAGCGCCTGTAATGCTGCATTGATTTTTTGCGCATCTTCGGGCAAACCGGCTGCGAAAAACACCAGCGCCAAGTTGTCGCGCACGATGAGCGACTCGCTCAAATGCAGCTTTTGAGGCAAAAATCCCACCGCACGCCCGCGCCAAGCATCCCGCTGCGCACCGCGCAGCGCTGATAAATCTTGCCCGGCCACCTCGATTTTTCCATGCTGAGCAGCAAGTAATCCGCTGCACAGCGCCAGCAAGGTCGATTTCCCAGAACCCGATACGCCTTGCAACAAGAGCGTGCCCCCCTGCTCTAGTGACATATCGGGAAACGAGATGGTCGCCCCGCCCGGGTAAGCAAACTTCAGGCTTTCCGTTTGCAGCATGAAACGATTTTCTTCACACCGATTCGGCGAACTTACTTCGCCAGCCGCGCAAACGTCTTGCGAAATTTCGCTACCTTAGGCGCCGCCACGGCCATGCAATAGCCCTGATAGGGATTGCGTTCAAAAAAGTCTTGGTGATAGTCTTCCGCCGCGCTGTAGTTTTGCAGTGGCACCACCTCGGTCACGATCGGGCTGCCAAAAACCTTATCTTGGCTCATCTCGCGAATGATGTCGTTGGCCGCATCTTGCTGCTCAGCGTTGGAGAAATAAATTCCGCTGCGGTATTGCGTGCCCCGGTCATTGCCTTGGCCGTTGAGCTGCGTGCAATCGTGCACCACGAAAAAGATTTCCAAAATCTCCCGCGTGGAAATCACCGCAGGGTCATACACCAGCTTGACCACCTCGTTATGCCCCGTCTGCCCGGTACACACATCCTCGTAACTCGGATTCTTGACATGCCCATTGCAATACCCCGATTCGACATCGAGAATGCCTTTGACCTCTTTAAAAACCGATTCGGTACACCAAAAGCAGCCGCCGCCGAGGGTGATGGTTTGAGAGTTATTTGAAGGGGTAGCAGATGTATTCATCCGCTGATTTTCTCACTCAAAACAAAACCCTCTTTGCCCATTGGCAAGTTCCGCTTAACAATATACAATTAGTATATACAAAAGGAAATCATCATGACAGCACTTACCGCCAGCGCATCCGTCTTCATGTCAGGCAACAGCCAAGCCATTCGCCTGCCCAAAGATTTCCGCGTAAACACCAGCCGCGTCACACTGCGGCGCGTAGGCAAAGACATTGTCATCAGCGAAAAAACGACCACGATGCAGCAATTCTTGGAGCAACTTCCCCACCTCCCTGATGCCCCCCTCGCGCCTGATGACGGCCTGGAAGAGCCGGTTCAGGCTTGGTGATCAAATGCCCGGCTATCTGATCGACACCAACATCTGGAGTTTTCTGCTGCGCCGTAGCTCGCCCAAGCTGATCGAGCGTTTTGCCAAAGTTCAGCCCAATCAGCTCTTCCTATCCCCCGTCGTGCGCGGCGAGTTAGAAGTCGGCTATCTCAAAGGCGACAAACATCCCCAGCGCAGACAAGCGCTAGACCTCATCATTGCAACAGCCCAGCCCCTCATCATCGACCAAGACACCGCCGTGCGTTACGCCCAACTCCGAAGCCAACTCGAGCAAGCAGGCACGCCCATTGGCGGCAACGACACGTGGATCGCGGCGGAAGCTTTGCATCACAAATTGATTGCGGTGACGGATAACGTAGGGGAGTTTGCAAGGGTTAAAGGGTTGAAGGTGGA
>JANMFP010000118.1:0-1681 GCA_031378135.1 Variovorax sp.
CGAGCTGGTGGGCCGGCGTTCAGGCCGCGCTGAGCTTGATGAGCATGCAGAAGGTGTGCATGTCTCGGAGCTGGATATCAAGCTCAAGCGCAGCGAGCGAAGCGTAGAGCAAATCTATGCAGACATCCGCTCGCGCTTGGCTACGTTGCCAGCAGCCATTGGCATCGGCCAGCCGATCAGCCACCGCATTGATCACATGCTCTCGGGCGTTCGCACGCAGATCGCCATCAAAATTTTTGGTGATGATCTCGATACGCTTCGTAGCCAAGCAGAATCTCTGCGAGAGCATCTGTCCAAAATCAATGGCGTGGTCGATCTAGAAGTTGAGAAACAGGTGCTCACGCCGCAAATCAAAGTCAATGTGGATTACGACAAAGCGCTCAGCTATGGCATTGCGCCGGCCAAGCTGCTCAGAGAGCTGCAAATGCTGGTTGATGGTGAGCGGGTATCGCAAGTGGTCGATGGCAGCAAGCAATTCAATTTGGTCTTGCGCCTGCCCGAATCCGCACGCGGCACGCAGGGCCTGGCCAACATGATGATTGATACGCCCGGCGGGCGCGTGCCTCTTTCGCTGCTAGCAAATATTGAAGAGTCTGATGGCCCTAATCAAATCAGCCGAGATGATGGCCGCCGCCGCATGGTGATCGCGGCTAACACACAAGGCAGAGCTTTGAGTGACGTAGTGGCTGACATGCGCACTGCAATTGCTGAGACAAAAGTACCCGAGGGATATTTCATCACCATCGGCGGGCAATTTCAAGCGCAGGAAGATGCTTCGCGTTTGATCGGCTTGCTCTCCATCGGCTCTGCGATTCTGGTTTTCTTGATCCTGTTCTCCCGCTACCGTTCAGCGGTGTTGACCAGCATCATCATGGCCAATATTCCGTTGGCGCTTGTGGGCGCGGTGATTGGCTTGTGGGTCTCGGGGCAACCACTCTCCGTGGCGGCGCTCGTGGGCTTCATCACGCTCGCAGGCATCGCTGTGCGCAATGGCATTTTGAAGGTCTCGCATTACGTGAACCTTTGCGCTTTTGAAGGCGAAAAATTCAACGATGCGATGCTACTGCGCGGCTCGAAAGAGCGGCTCACGCCTGTGCTCATGACGGCTTTGGTAGCAGCGCTCGCGCTCGCGCCGCTGCTCTTTGAAGCTGATATGCCGGGCACAGAAATTCTGCACCCCGTCGCGGTCGTTATCTTCAGTGGCCTGATCACATCGACGTTACTAGATTCTTTCCTAACACCTGCCATGGTCAAAATTTTCGGCCAAAAAGCCGTTGAGTCTCTCGCCAGCGATGCTGGCACAGAGGCTTTTTAACTTTTTCCCTTCCCTCAACTTTAAAGGAACACACCATGAAAATCTCGATTCAACTCCTCCTCGCTGCTGTTGTGGCGTTTTCGGGCGCTTCGTTTGCAGGCGGCAAGCATGATCATTCGCCCAAGCATGGCGGCATCGTTATTGAAGCCAAAGACATGGACTATGAGATCGTTGCCAAACCTGATGTGATTCAAGTGTATTTGCGCGATCACGACAAGCCGATGAAAGTGGACGGCGCGAAAGCCAAAGTCACTTTGCTCAACGGCGCTGAAAAAAGCGAAGTGGAGTTGATGCCCGCTGGCGATAAGTTAGAGGCCAAGGGCACATTCAAAGTCGCTAAGGGTACAAAAGGCATTGCCTTGGTCA
>JANMFP010000133.1:0-1521 GCA_031378135.1 Variovorax sp.
AGATCGGTGGGCGAATACACTGCGCCGCAGTTCTCGCAGTTGTCGCCATACTGATCTTTGGTGTGGCATTTGGGGCATTCGCCCTTGATGTAGCGATCAGGGAGGAACATGTTTTTCTCAGGATCGAAAAACTGCTCAATCGTGCGCACCTCAATCAAGCTGCCGCCTTCTGCCGACGAAATATCGCGAAGGTCGCGGTAAATCTGCTGCGCGAGCTCGGTGTTTTCCGGCGAGTGCGTGCTGTGCCAGTTGTCAAAGCTGATGTGAAAGCCATCCAGATATTGCTTGCGGCCCGCAGCAATATCGGCCACGAATTGCTCGGGGGTTTTGCCTGCCTTTTCAGCGGCGATCATGATCGGCGCGCCATGCGTATCGTCAGCGCCCACGAAGTTCACCACATTGCCCTGCATGCGTTGGAAGCGCACCCAGATATCGGCCTGGATGTATTCCATGATGTGGCCGATGTGGAAATTGCCGTTGGCATACGGCAGGGCCGTGGTGACGAAGAGTTGGCGGGCTTTGGGGCTTGGTGCAGTCATGACTTAATTTGCGAATTTTTATCAGCGTAATCCCTGATTTTATGAGGCTTCGGTACACTCACTCAAGAATCCTCTCAAAGCAACTTTATTTCAAGCAAATCTCATGGCCACCAACGAACAAATTCTCTATGCGCTCAAAAGCGTGATGGACACCAATACCGGCAAAGATTTTGTGAGCAGCAAATGCATCAAGAATTTGAGCGTGACCGATGGCGATGTGGCCTTTGATGTGGAACTCGGCTACCCGGCCAAGAGCCAAATCCCTGCGTTTCGCAAAGCGTTGATTGCAGCGGCCAAAAGCGTGGCGGGCGTGGATAACGTGTCTTGCAACGTCACGGTAAAAATCGTTGCGCATGCCGCGCAGCGCGGCGTAGCGCTCATGCCCACGGTAAAAAACATCGTGGCCGTGGCCTCGGGCAAAGGCGGCGTGGGCAAGAGCACGACGACGGTGAACCTCGCGCTCGCGTTGGCCGCCGAGGGCGCGCGCGTGGGTATTTTGGATGCGGATATTTATGGGCCGAGCCAACCGATGATGATGGGCATTGAAGGCCGCCCTGAGAGTGAAGACGGCAAGACCATGGAGCCAATGGAGAACTACGGCGTACAAGTCATGAGCATTGGCTTTCTCGTGAATCAAGACGAAGCCATGATCTGGCGCGGCCCGATGGCGACGCAGGCGCTGGAGCAGCTGATTCGCCAAACCAATTGGAAAGATCTGGATTACCTCATCGTCGACATGCCGCCGGGCACTGGCGACATTCAGCTCACGCTGAGCCAGCGCGTGCCCATGACGGGCGCCGTGATCGTGACCACGCCGCAAGACATTGCCCTGCTGGACGCGAAAAAAGGCGTGGCGATGTTTGAAAAAGTTGGCGTGCCGATTCTGGGCGTGGTGGAAAACATGGCGGTTCACGTTTGCGAGAAATGCGGCCATACCGAGCACATCTTTGGCGAAGATGGCGGTAAGCGCTATGCAGCAGAA
>JANMFP010000143.1:0-3101 GCA_031378135.1 Variovorax sp.
GCGTAGTGAATCACCGCTTGCTCCATGCTGATCCAGCTTTGTGGCAGCCCTTGGGCAGATAACTTCAAGACCTTCAAAACGCACCTCCAGCAGTAAAAACCGAACCAGAATAAGCACCTAACCGTCTTGAGTCACAATATACCTTAGTTTGACGCATTTTTAAAGCTAAATAACCCCACTAGCCGGCATAGAATCTGCGCGAAGTGCTATCAATTTGATACTAAGTTAACCCATCCATCAGCCGCTATCCATGAATGTATTCCGAGGCTTCCAGCATGCTGACTTGGCAGAGCATTGCGCTGTCACCATCGGCAATTTCGATGGCGTGCATCGCGGCCATCAAGCTATGATTGCCCTCCTGCGCTCAGAAGCTGAGCACCGAGGTTTGAAGAGCTGTGTGCTGACGTTTGAACCGCATCCGCGAGATTACTTTGCGGCGCTCTCTGGCAAACCCGAAGTCGCGCCCGCCCGCATCGCCACATTGCGCGACAAACTTACGGAGTTGGAGCGCTGCAGCGTGGATCAAGCGGTGATCTTGCCCTTCAATGCGCAGTTGGCTGCTCTTTCGCCCACCGCGTTTATTGACGATGTACTCGTGCGCGGTCTCAGAGCGAAATATGTGCTCGTGGGCGATGATTTCCGTTTCGGCGCAAAGCGTGCGGGGGACTATGCAACGCTCGATGCGCAGGGGCAGCTCAAGGGTTTTGATGTGGCGCGCATGCAATCCTACGAAGTGCGTGGCCTGCGCGTCTCCAGCTCTGCCGTGCGCGAGGCTTTAGCGCAAGGCCGTATGGAAGACGCAGCCAAGTTGCTCGGCCGGCCGTATGCCATCAGCGGCCATGTGGTGCATGGCCGCAAACTCGGGCGCGAGCTCGGCAAAGATGCCCATCTGCCCAGCGGCTTTCGCACCCTTAATTTGCGCTTTTCTTCCAAATCACATGCTTGGAAAAGTGCAGCCAGCGGCATCTTCTGCGTTCGTGTCCATGGCCTCGGCGATACAGCGCTGGATGGCGTGGCCAATCTAGGCGTGCGCCCTTCACTGGATGCAAGTGACGTCAACGGCGGCCGCGTGCTGCTGGAAACGCATATCCTCAACTGGCCAACCCACCTAGGCCAAGAGCATGGCTACGGTAAAATCATTCGTGTGGAACTGCTGCATAAATTACACGACGAACTCAAATACGACGGCCTGCATGCCTTAACCGAAGGCATCGCCCGCGATGTGGTGGCTGCACGTGCGTATTTCGCACCGATACAAACACGAATTTGAAGGGGCAGTTGCCCCGCCCAGCCCGCTTAGCTCAGCTTCGTCTGACCCAAAAAATTCAAATATCCGGTGCGCGAAAGACGCGAAAAAATCCTTTTTGTTTTCAGCGCTCCATATACGCCCTCAAGTTTCCATCATGACTGAATCCACCACCGATTACCGCCAAACCCTCAATCTCCCCGACACGCCCTTTCCCATGCGTGGCGATTTGCCCAAGCGTGAGCCGGCTTGGGCCAAAGAGTGGGATGAACAAGGCATTTACAAAAAGCTCCGCGCCTCCCGCGTCGGCAAGCCGAAATTCATCTTGCATGATGGCCCGCCGTATGCCAACGGCAACATCCACATCGGCCACGCCGTCAACAAGATCTTGAAGGACATGATCGTCAAAGCGCGTCAGCTCGATGGCTTTGATGCGCAATACATTCCCGGCTGGGATTGCCATGGCCTCCCAATCGAGAATGCGATTGAAAAGCTGCACGGGCGCAACCTGCCGCGCGACGAGATGCAGGCCAAGAGCCGCGCATTCGCCACCGAGCAAATTGCCGGGCAAATGAAAGATTTCAAGCGCTTGGGCGTGCTCGGCGATTGGGATCGCCCCTATCGCACCATGGATTTCCAGACCGAGGCCAACGAAATCCGCGCCTTCAAACGCGTGATGGAGCGCGGCTTTGTTTATCGCGGCTTGAAGCCGGTGTATTGGTGTTTTGATTGCGGCTCGTCGCTCGCTGAATTCGAGATCGAATACCAAGACAAAAAGTCTTCCACGTTAGATGTCGGCTTTCTCTGCGCCGAGCCAGAAAAATTAGCCGCTGCGTTCGGCTTGCAAAAGCTCGACAAAGATGCTTTCGCTGTGATCTGGACGACCACCGCTTGGACGATCCCTGCCAACCAAGCAATGAACTTGAATCCCGAGCTCACCTACGCTTTGGTGGACACTGAGCGCGGCCTCATCATGCTGGCCGAGAGCTTGGTGGAGAAATGCTTAGAGCGCTACAAACTCGCTGGCAAGATCATCGCCACTACGGTCGGCAAAACGCTCGACCAAATCAAATTCAAGCATCCGCTAAGCGCTGTTCACCCAGGCTTTGACCGCTTCTCGCCCATCTTCGTAGCTGATTACGCCACGGCCGACGACGGCACAGGCATCGTCCACTCTTCGCCCGCTTACGGTGTGGAAGACTTCAACTCCTGCATCGCCAACGGCTTCAAGTACGACGATATTTTGAACCCCGTGCAAGGCAATGGCCGCTACGAAGACACGCTGCCCCTTTTTGGCGGCATGAACATCTGGAAAGCCTGCCCCGAGATCATCAAAACCTTGCGAGACAATGGCCGCTTGTTTGCCACCTACGACATCACGCACAGCTACCCGCATTGCTGGCGCCATAAAACGCCGGTGATCTATCGCGCGGCTTCGCAGTGGTTCGTGCGCATGGATGCAGGCCAAGGTGTGTTTACGAAAGACAAAGCGCCTAAATCCTTGCGCGAGCTTTCGCTCGATGCGATTGACCAAACCCAGTTTTATCCAGAAAACGGCAAAACCCGCCTGCGCGACATGATCGCTGGCCGGCCCGATTGGTGCATCTCGCGCCAACGCTCTTGGGGCGTGCCGATGCCGCTCTTCACGCATGTAGATTCAGGCGAGCTGCATCCTAAGACGAATGAGCTCGTTGATCTGGCTGCGAGCATCGTGGAAAAAGGCGGCATTGAAGCTTGGAGCAAAGCCAGCACGGCCGAGCTCTTCGCGCAAGTTGGCGCGGAGCATGCTGAAACATTCACCAAGAGCACCGACATTCTCGAAGTGTGGTTCGACTCGGGCACGACGCACACGACA
>JANMFP010000157.1:0-2607 GCA_031378135.1 Variovorax sp.
GCCAGCATGCTAGAGCGCGTGATTGAAGAGCAGGCGCGTGGCGATGCTTCTAAAGCGGTAGCAGTGCGCGAAAAAGTGACTGCAGCGATTGGCGATAACCTGAGAGCCATCGTTCCGGGTTCAGACAAAGCGATGCAGGTCAAAGCCGTGCTCATGGAGCTTGGCATGTGGAGCCAGTATCTAGAAGTGGGTATTGGCAAAGATGCCGAAGTGTTCACCAAATCGCAGGCCATGAGTGCGGTGGGCTATGGCGCGGAAATAGGCATTCATCCGACAAGCCAATGGAACAACCCCGAGCCGGAAGTCGTACTGGCCGTCTCTCCGCAAGGAAAGGTGCAAGGTGTGGCGCTGGGCAATGATGTGAATTTGCGCGATGTTGAAGGCCGCAGTGCGCTGCTGCTTGGCAAAGCAAAAGATAACAATGCATCTTGCGCCATCGGCCCTTTCATCCGCTTGTTCGATGACCACTTTACGTTGGACGATGTGCGCCAATGCGAGATTGCATTGAGCGTGAAAGGCGCTGATGGCTTTGTGATGGAGGGGAGTAGCTCCATGAACCAGATCAGCCGCGATCCGTTGGATTTGGTGGCGCAAACGATTAACGCGAATCACCAATACCCCGATGGGTTCATGCTGTTTTGCGGCACGATGTTTGCGCCGACTCAAGATCGCTTTGCCAAAGGCCAAGGTTTCACGCACGCTGTTGGAGATACTGTCATAGTGAGCAGCCCGAAACTTGGCGAACTCACCAACCGTGTGAACACTTGCGACAAGATCACGCCTTGGACATACGGCTCTCGTGCGCTGATGCGCGATTTGGCAAAGCGTGGCTTGCTATGAATTCATGAGCACTCCGCGCACGTGATTCGCCGGGTAGAATCGCATTTCGCTTAGGAAATAGCCATGAATCACACCGCTGAGCCATTCAATGACAGCGCCGCTCCAATACGCAAAGTCGATCAATTACTGGCGCATTACGGCAGCAGCCACACACATCCCACCAACGAGTTCATCCACTATGCAGCGATCCCGCTGATCATGCTCAGCCTGTGCGGCCTGATGTTTGCTGTGCATCCGTGGGTGGCGTATGCGTTTATTGCAGCCAGCATGATTTATTACGCGCGGCTTTCGATGGTGTTTTTTATAAGCATGCTGATTTGGTCGTTCATCATTGTCTTCCTTGTTCACGCGATGGGCACCTATGTATTGATAGAGTCTGTGGCGATTTTTGTGGGCGCTTGGATCGCTCAATTCATCGGTCACAAGATCGAAGGCAAGAAGCCCAGCTTCTTAGAAGACATTCAGTACCTCTGGGTTGGACCGATGTTTGTGCTCTCCAAGCTTTTTCTCAAGTTGGGTATCAAGTATTGATTGAATGGGGTGATTATTCTGGCTTGATGCCCGCAGCAATCACGATGCCGCCGTATTTCCCGCCATCGGTGGCCATCAAAGTCTTGAACGTCGCCGCCATCCCGCCCACGGGGGTGGCACCATCGGCATAGACTGTGGTGCGAACATCTTGCAGCCGCAAAACCTCATTAAATGCTTGATTGATCACTTCGGTATGCGTCTTGGCCAAGCTTGAGCTGATCAACACGCCCTGCCAATTATCAAGCTCCAAGTTGTAAGGCGCGCCGCCAATGAGGGGCGCAGTCGCCAAATCGGGCAAGGGGCGCTTGCCTGCAACAGCTATCGCGCGCAACTGCTGATTCTTGATGAAGGGCAACACGGCCACGGCCGCCATCAAAGCGAAATCTACTTCACCCGAGATCAATGCCGTGATCGCTGGCCCAGCGCCGCGGTAAGCCACATGGCTGGCAGACATTTTGAGCTGCTTGGTCATGAGAAAGCCGCCCAAATGGCTGGTGGTGCCAACACCTGGCGAGGCGTAATTGAGCCCGCCAGCTTTGGCCGCTGCTGCCTTGGGCAAATCTTCCACAGCTTTGATCGCAGAGTTCGCTTTGACCACCAAAACCAAGGGCGAGGAAGACACTTGAATCACGGGCGCGAGATCTTTGGTGAGGTTGTAGCCAGGCTTGGAAAAGATGAATGGGCTCACCACAATCGATGCTGTGGTGAAAAGCAATTGATGCGGATCGTTGGCCTTGGCCACTTGCGCAGCACCAATGTTGCCGCCTGCACCGGGGCGGTTTTCCACGATGAAAGATTTTCCAGTTTTCTCACCCAAGCGCTGCCCCATCAAGCGAGCCAAGCGATCTGTGCCGCCGCCCGCTGCAAACGGCACGATGAGTTTGACGTTCTCTTTCGGCCAAACCGAGCTTTGCGCGAACGTTGGCAAAGCAAGGCTGACTCCGAATGCGGCACTGGTTTGAAGGGCGGTACGACGTGTGATCATGATGATGTTTCCGATAAAAATGAAACGGGTGCGCGGTAGGCAGAAGCATCTTTCAAAGCAGCTGGCGAGATTCGCCCCCGCTCCATGCCAAACAAATCGGGATCGCGCTGCGCGCCTGCGTGAGCGAGCGATTGCGCCAGTGTGCGCACGGCGGACGCAGCTACGCCAGCGTCGCAAAGCTTGGTCTCCCAAGCCAACGCTGTATCAGCTTGCAAACGCTGCTCCACCAAGGCTTGCAATTCGCGTGCATG
>JANMFP010000160.1:0-8779 GCA_031378135.1 Variovorax sp.
TGCGGATGCGATGAAGGATGCAGGCAAAAAGACGGCGATGGACACGACAAAAAATATGGCGAAGGCGATGACTCAGACCGCCATGAATTCAGCCATGAGCACGGCTAAATCCGCAGCCAAGGCAGCAAGCACCACCGCTCATAATGCTACTAAATCTATAGCTGCCCGCGCAACAAGTACGCCGGCTAAGAGCATAAAAGCCTCTAAAAAGGCGATAAAAAAGCGATAAAAAGACGGGTATGAAGTCTTTCTCCTTCGCCCATGCCACGCATCCGCAGTGGCGCATGGCAGCAGGCTTGGTGGTCGCGCAATTGCGCGCGCAGATGGCCTTGTCGGAACATGCGGATCAGCCTCCTTTGGCAATTGTCTATTTCACGGATCATTACGCCGATGAGGCGCAAGACTTGCTAGATCATCTACGCCAAGAGTTACCGCAAGTCAATGATTGGGTGGGCACGGTGGGTGTGGGTATTGCGGCCAATAATGTGGAGTATTTTGATGAGCCGGCGCTTGTTGTGATGCTCTGCGATGTGCCACCTGAGCAATATCGTGTGTTCAGCGGTGTGGCGCCTTTGGCAAGTAGCGCGAGTTTTAAGCCGCACAGCGCTTTGGTGCATGCCGATGGGCACACGCCAGATTTGGCAGAGTTGCTGGGGGAGCTTGCTGGGCGCACGGCTTCTGGCTATCTTTTTGGCGGCTTGGCAGCGAGCCGCCGTAGCGCGCCGCAAATCGCTTTGCATCAAGGCAGCGCGCATGCTGGTGTGCTTGCTGGGGCGCTGAGCGGCGTGGCTTTCAGCGAGAGCGTGGCGCTCGTATCCCGCGTGACGCAGGGTTGCCAGCCGATTCGCACGTCGGATGGCAAAGTTGCCAAGCCGCATCGGATTACCAAGAGCGAGCAGCATGTCGTGCTTGAGCTTGATGGTCAGCCAGCGCTGGATGTATTGCTCTCTGAGTTGGGAATTTCGCTCAGCGAGCCTCAAAAAGCGGTGGAGCGCTTGAAGGCAACTTTTGTAGGCTTGACCGCAGCGCATGCAGGCGAGCTCAATATGGCCCGCAGTCAAGGCCGCTTTGGGGCAGATACGCGTGTGCGGCATTTGGTGGGCCTGGATCCGCTGCGGCGTGGTATTGCGGTGGCCGATCTTGCACCTGAGGGCAGCGAGCTCACGTTTTGCGAACGCAACCGAGAGGCCGCGCGGCGCGATGTGATGCGCATTTGCGCAGAGATTCGTGAAGAGCTAGAAACACCTGTGATGGAAGATGCTATGGATTCAATAGCGATTAGTGCAGAAAATATGCCGGCGACAGGCACTTTTTCCTCTAAAAAAATAGTTGGAGCGATCTATGTGAGCTGCGCAGGCCGGGGCGGCCCGCATTTCGGTGGTGATAGTGCAGAGCTGCAAATTGTGCGCCACGCCTTGGGAGATGTGCCACTCGTGGGCTTCTTTGCAGGCGGTGAGATCGCGCATCAGCATCTGTATGGCTACACCGGTGTGCTCACGGTGTTTACTTCGCCTGCTTGAGGACGCTGGTATCAAAATTTGATACCCACCGCCTTGCGCCGTAGCGCTGCGAAGGCAATTTCTGTGATCTCCGCTTATCGCCAGATGATTCACTCATGTTCAACTCTTTTGGTGATCACATGAGCTCATCTGCCCCAACTGCACAGCAACGTTTTCACTTCGCTATGATGGCCATGGGCCTGGCTGCGATTGCACTGGCGGTCTTGTTACCTATGATCTTGCATCTTTTGCCGCACATTCCCACCAGCGGTCACAGCCATATCTATGCGCATGGCCATGCTTTCATTGATGCGCGAAGTTTGTTTGGCATTCCTAATGGCTTGGATGTGGTCTCGAACATCCCGTTTCTCTTTGCTGGTGTATGGGGCTTGGCTCTTCTTCGCCATCACGCCATGCCACCAGCGACGCATCGCGCAGCGCAAGTCTTCTTTGTCGGCTTGATCCTCACTTGTTTTGGCTCCAGCCTGTATCACTGGGCGCCGAGCGACTTTGGGTTGATGATCGATCGCCTCGGCATGGCCGTGGCCTTTGCTGGCGTGATCTCGTTTGCAGCGGGCAGCCGTTTGGGGGATGCTGTTGCCAAGCAAGCCACTGCTGTGCTTTTGGTACTCGCTCCGATGGCTGCTGTGGCAGCTTACAGCCTGCACAACGTATTGCCTTGGGCAGTGGTGCAGTTTGGTGGCATGCTCTTGATCGTTTGGCTCGCCTTGCAACCACAGCGCGAAGGCAGCGCTTTGAATCTTTGGGCACTGATTGCTTGGTATGCCTTGGCCAAGATTTTTGAAGCGAAAGACGAGAGCGTGTTTGAGCTCACGCAAGGCATCGTCTCTGGCCACAGCTTGAAGCACATCGCCGCTTGCTTGGCGGCGTGGCCTGTGCTGGCATCGATTAAGAAGCCATAATGCAAACAAACCAAACAACAACAAGGAGCACGCCTTGAGCGCACCCGATCTTCATACTGAGTCGCAAAGCGATCATCCCAACCAATTTGCTCTGCTCGGCCAACGCCGCTTCGCTCCTTTTTTCTGGACGCAATTTGCAGGTGCAGCCAACGATAACGTCTTCAAGTTTGCTTTTACCGTGATGGTCACGTATCAACTGTCGATCAGTTGGATGCAGCCAGCGATGGCTGGTCTTGTGATTGGCGCGCTGTTTATCTTGCCGTTTTTGCTGTTTTCTGCCACCAGCGGGCAGCTCACGGATAAATACGAGAAGACGAAAATGATTCGCTTTGTGAAGAATCTTGAGATTGCCATCATGCTGATTGCGGCCTATGGGTTTTTCTCGGTGAATGTGCCTGTGCTGCTGGGCTGCACCTTTCTCATGGGCTTGCATTCCACGCTGTTTGGCCCGGTGAAGTTTGCCTACATGCCGCAAGTTCTCAACGAACGTGAGCTCACGGGTGGCAACGGCATGGTAGAGATGGGTACGTTTGTAGCTATTCTTGCTGGCAATATTGTAGGAGGCGTTTTGATTGCTCTGCCCGGCATAGGCGCTACGTATGTTGCTATCACTTGCATAGCGGTTGCTATTCTAGGCCGAATCGCTGCACACTATATTCCCAATGCGCCTGCCACCGATCCTTCTCTGAAGATCAATTGGAATCCGTTCACTGAGACTTGGAAAAACTTGCGTCTTGCGCATGGCAATGTGGTCGTATTCCGTTCCCTTTTGGGCATCAGTTGGATGTGGTTTTTTGGTGCCGTATTCCTCAGCCAGTTTCCCAGCTTCGCGAAAGACGTGTTGCATGGCAGCTCGAATGTGGCTTCTCTCTTGCTGGTCGTGTTCTCCATCGGTATCGCGACGGGCTCGCTGCTCTGTGAGGTGCTCTCACGCCGGCATGTGGAGATTGGGCTCGTGCCACTAGGGGCAATGGGCATGAGTGTGTTTGCGCTGGATTTGTATTTTGCATCTCGCTCGCTTCCACCAGCTGATCTGCTCACCGTAGCGCAGTTCATCGCCAAGCCTGCACATTGGCGCGTGATGGCGGATTTGTTTTTGCTGAGCTTATTTGCGGGGCTTTACAGCGTGCCGATGTATGCGCTGATTCAACTGCGCAGCCAGCCGACGCACCGTGCTCGCATCATTGCGGCGAACAATATTTTGAATGCGCTTTTTATGATCGCCAGCAGCTTGATCGTGGGCGCATTGCTAGGCGCAAAGTTCACGATTCCACAGGTCTTTCTTTTCACGGCGCTGGCCAATGCGGTGGTCGCTACATACATCTTCTTGCTTGTGCCCGAGTACTTCCTGCGCTTTGTGGCCTGGATTGCCTCGCGCCTCATTTATCGCTTCAAAGTGACAGGAGACTCTAATATTCCTACCACTGGTGCGGCCATCCTTGCCTGCAACCATGTGAGCTTCGTAGATGCGGTGCTCCTCATGGCGGCTAGCTCGCGCCCGATCGTCTTTGTCATGGATTACCGCATCTTCAAAATGCCGGTGCTCGGCTGGTTTTTCAAACTTGCTAAAGCCATACCCATCGCCCCAAAATCCGAAGACCCTGTTGCCTACGAAGCAGCATTCATCGCTGCTGGCAAGGTCTTGAAAGAAGGCGATATGCTTGCCATCTTCCCCGAAGGCGGCATCACCAAAGACGGCAGCTTGCAAGAGTTCAAGGGCGGCATCATGAAGATTCTGCAAGAAGCCAAGCAGCATGGTATCGAACCTCCCGTGATCCCCATGGCTCTCACAAATCTTTGGGGCAGCTATTTCAGCCGAATTGAGAAAAATGGCGCGATGGTGCGGCCGTTTCGGCGCGGCTTGTTGAATCGCGTGGGGCTCAATGTCGGCGCTGCGTTGCCGCCAATCTCCGTGAATCCTGATCTTCTTAAGAATCGCGTCGCTGATTTGTTGAAGGTTTAAGCCTTTGCATATTCGGCCAGCCAACCGCGCGTCTTGCCGGGATTCATCAGGCCATGCGGATCTGCGATGCGTTTGAAATCGATTTGATTGGTGTCGATTTCTTTCATGCCGCCGTCTTCGATGGTGACAACATGGTTGTCAAACACCATGCAGCCGTCAAGTTCAAATTCTTGGATGATTTCGTACAAACGGTCTCTGTCAAAAAAGCTCACAAGCGGCAGGCCGAAAGCGACGCAGCCACCGAATTGGCGGCCGAATTCGTGGTGCATGAGCACTTCATCGCCCCAGCGCTGCATTTGTTTTTCGACCAAGGCGATGTCGATGCCGATGCCTTGCGTCCAAGGCGCGACGGTTTGCAGATTCGTCCAGCTTTTGTCTGCTTTGAGGGCAATCAACGTGGTGTGGTTGTAGGCGCATTCGAAGGCGGGGGAGAGCTTTTCTAATGCTAGCTCGCTTTCTGTGAAGGCCATGGATTCGATGCCATGGTGTTTTTTGACTAAGGCACGCCAAGCTTCTAAAGTTTTGGGGTTAACCATGGAGAACACGGCATCTTTATTGGCGGGGAAGCGTGCGCCGAATTCGGCTTCGTAATACGGTGCGATGCGGCGCTCTACTGCGGTAATCAAGAACGCATCGACGCTCGTGCCGATGGCTTCCGTGGCTTCACAGCCGAAACGCAGCGCATCGCTGTAGCTGTCAAACAAGGCGATGTGGTGCACCCAATCTACCGCTGGCTTGAGGCGCAAGGTGAGCGCGGTGATGATGCCATTGGTGCCGTAGGCGTGATGCACTTTTTGGATGTCGGCATCCTTTAATTCGATGATTTGCGGCTTCTCTTCCAACGTGACCACGCGGATCATCGTGACGTTTCCAGCGTCTTTCAAAATGCCATTGCGCACACTGCCTGCGCCCGCATAGCCGCCTGCGATGAAGCCGCCGATCGTTGCGATGTCTCGCGTGCTCGGGTACATGAGAATTTCTTGGCCGCCTGCAACGCACGGATCGGCACGCACGGCTTTTTCTAAATCGGCAATCAGGATGCCGGCTTCGCAGGTGACTTGGGCCGCCTCGATGCTGATCACGCGATTGAGCTGCGTGACATCCAAAATCACACCGCCTTCGAGTGGCACGCACTGCCCATAATTGCCTGTGCCACCGCCGCGAATCGTGACTTTGAGGCGATGCTTGGCACAAGCTGCTGCAACTCGAACGACTTCTTGCTCCGTGCGCGGACTGACCATGATGTCGCCCATCTTGTCGTCAAGTTCGGCCTTGAGGATGGGGCTGTACCAGTAATAGTCTTTCGACTTCACAGCCAGTGTGTGTGCATCGCGGGTGTGGGGGATTGTTTTTAGATCTTGGATAAAGTTGTCGAAATTTTTCATGATGCTTGAGGTTTGAGGACAAGAATACCGGACGCAGAAGACGCAGAAATAAAACACCAAAAAAGAAAAAAGAAATTTATAGCTTGTGTAACTTCTCGAATGGTCTTTTTGTATTTTTTGGTATTTCTTCTGCGTCCGGTATTTGTATTCGGCAATTAAATCTCAAATCATTGACAGTCTCTGCACAAGTGGTGAATTCATCAATTCTCGCGCATCGCCCGCTTGCACGAGCAGCAAATCATGCGCTAAGCAGCCTTCTCTTACCATCCCATCCCACGGCAAGTTCATCGCCTTGGAAGGCGCTGTGATGATGCTGCTAAGCCAATCTAAGGGTGAAGACAAATGCCCCATTTGCACGCCGAGTGCGTAGCTGGCCAGAGGGTTGTAGCTGCCATAAGGATAGAAACCATCGGCTACGTTGTCTGTGGCAATCGAGCAGCTCACGCCAGCCTCGCGCGCTTCGCGCAGGCGGGTAAGGCCGCGCTCTACGGGGGTGCGGTTCCATGCGCCTTGGAGGTAGAGATTAGTTGCGGGCAGGGCGACAAGCTGGATACCTGCTTTCGCGCAGAGCTTCAATGTAGTGAGTGCATCTTCATCGCTTTGCATCGCCAGCGAGCAAGCATGCCCGCAGGTAACTCGGCCGTGCATGTTGTTTTTGATGGTGAGCTCGGCAATGGCACGCAAGCCTCGTGCATCGGCATCCAAACCTTCATCCACATGGAAATCTAAATCGAGGCCATTCTTGATGGCCAGATCAAACACGCGCTGGAGCTTGTCGTAAATGCGTTCGTTGCGATAGACGAATGCACCGAGCAACGCGGCTTCGCCATTTTTGCGATCACAGGTGAGGTTTGCGGTAGCGACTTCTAAGGCCAAATCTTCGCCGTTGAAAGCAGCATCCATGCCTTCATCGAAATAATCCAAAGGCGTGAGGCTCACGCATTGCAAAGTGAGCTTGCCGCGCCACTGGTCGCGCAGCTTTTCAAAGACAGCGAGTGATTTGGGCGCATCTTTGTTCATCCAATCCAGATGCGTGCGCAGGGCTCTTGTGCCATTGTTGTAGGCCTCGTTCAAAGCGCGCTGCATGCGCACTTCAATTCGCTCAGAGCTCCACCCATCACGATGCTTTGCCATGCGCTCAATCGCAGCATACAAATCACCTTCGGCTGCGCCCACCTCATCAACGACGAAGGTTTTGTCGATATGGACATGCAGATCGACGAAGGTAGGCAGAAGCATGCGTGGCTCAGGCACTACTGAATTAATAGCACTTTGCGCAGGTTTTATGCCGGCTACTTGCTCGTTTTCTATATATATATCGAATAAATCGGTATCTGCATCATCACCAGCCATCTCAAACCCGCGCAGGCTGCGCGGAATGCGAACGCCCTGAATCCTATGTGCGTTCATCAGCGGCTGGCCTTCACTTCGCTCTCATGCCATTTGCCGAGCACCAGCTTTGACACGATGTTGAACAACACAAAAATCATCACGCCAGTGAGCGAAACCAGCACGAGTGCGGCAAACATTTTTGGAATCTCCGTGCGAAAACTGGCTTCCAAAATCCGCGAGGCCAACCCTGTTTGCTTGCCCGCCGCGCCTGCTGTGAACTCCGCAACGACTGCACCAATCAAACTCAAACCGCCCGCGATTTTTAGGCCTGCGATGAAGAAGGGCATGGCAGAGGGAATGAGCAAATGCCGTAAAGTTTGCCAAGGTGAGGCGCGATACAAGCTGAACAAATCACGCAGGTTGTGATCCGCGCTGCGCAGGCCAATCACGGTGTTCGACAGTATCGGAAAGAACGCGACGATCCATGCGCAGAGCAGCAGCGCGGCCATCGTGCTGTCGATAAAAATCAAAATCAGCGGAGCAATCGCCACAATCGGCGTGACTTGTAACACGATGGCAAAAGGAAAGAGGCTGGCCTCCACCCATTTATTGAGCGCAAACAAAGTGGCCAAAATCACGCCGCCCGCCACTGCCAGAAACAGCGCACCAAATGTGACCTTCATTGTGAACCACCAGCTTTGCATGAGCGAGCCGAGGTTGTCCCACAGCGTCACCAATACCAGCGTGGGCGCGGGCAGGATGTATTGCGGAATATTGTTGATACGGACGATAGCTTCCCAGCCAGCTAACGCGATTGCAAATACCAAAAAAGGCAAGATTTTTAAGAGGAATTGCCCCCTATTTACGCCTCTGGCCGGCGTATTATCTGCGCGGAGTGCTACTGATTTCATAGTATCTTCAGACATGATGCTCTCCTGCTTTTTGCAGCTCTTGTGAGACTTTGACGCAGAGCTGCGCATAGCGCTCGGTATTGCGAAACGCGTCGTGGCGCGGATACGGCTCATCAATCGCGATATCTGCAATCACGCGCCCGGGCCGCGCCGCCATGATGATGATGCGGTTGGAAAGATACACGCTTTCATACACGCTGTGCGTGACAAACACAGTGGTGAATTGCTTGGCTTGCCAAAGATTGAGCGTGTCGTTATTCAGCTTAAAGCGCGTCATTTCATCGAGTGCGGCAAAGGGCTCATCCATGAGCAAGAGGCGCGGCTCAGTCACCATCGCCCGTGCAATCGAGACGCGCATCTTCATGCCGCCAGAGAGCTCGCGCGGATAGACATGCGCGAATTGCGCGAGGCCGACTTTGGCCAATGCTTCCTCCACCTGCGGGCGCGCTTGCTGTTTGCTCAGGCCTTTCAAGCGTAGTGGCAGCCACACGTTGTCAAACACAACGGCCCAAGGCATCAGCGTGGGCTCTTGGAAGACGAAGGAAATATCTTTGGAATGGTCTTGGGTTGAACTGTTATGAACAGCGTCTCCCCAAACCATCACACCACTTGTAAGTGGCAGCAATCCCGCCATGATTTTGAGCGCCGTGCTTTTGCCGCAGCCTGAAGGCCCGAGCAGACTCACGAACTGCCGCTCGCCAATGGCCAAATCCACATCTTGCAAGGCAAGCGTGCCGTTGTCGTAGCGCTTGTTGACGCGTTGGAG
>JANMFP010000181.1:0-3194 GCA_031378135.1 Variovorax sp.
AACGCAAGCTTTGAAATTCAAGCCATCGTATTTACCGCTGGCTATTGCAATGCCTTCGCCTTTGATCGCATAACTTTCTTTCCATACATCAAGGCTGAAGTCCATGTCTTTAGCATCGACGACTTGCTTGATCGGCAAAGCGTATTTCTTCGCAAACGCAAAATCACGCTCATCATGCGCAGGCACACCCATCACCGCGCCATCGCCATAACTCATGAGCACATAGTTGCCAACCCAGACTTCCACCTGCTCACCCGTGAGTGGATGCGAAACGAAGAGGCCCGTGGCCACGCCTTCTTTTTCTTTCACGGCGAGTTCGGCTTCCGTCGTGCCGCCCGCCTTCAGCGCTTCTATTTTTATAGCAAGATCACTAGATAATTCGCCGGCTCGCACCGCAATCGGATGCTCAGGCGCAACGGCCACAAAGGTCACGCCCATGATCGTGTCAGCGCGCGTGGTGAAGACATACATCTTGCCGTCTTGAATCAGTTTCCCGTTCGCATCGGCAATCGAATGCGGAAACGCAAATCGCACACCTTCGGATTTACCGAGCCAGTTCTCTTGCATGAGCCGCACTTTGTCGGGCCAGCCCGTCAGCGTGGCATTTGGGTTGTCGATCTGCACATGGTCAAGCAGCTCTTGTGCGTAATCGGTGATCTTGAGGTAGTAGCCGGGAATCTCGCGCTTCTCAACCGTCGCACCCGTTCGCCAGCCTTTGCCATCAATCACTTGCTCGTTGGCCAGTACGGTTTGATCCACTGGATCCCAATTCACAATCTGCGTTTTGCGATAGGCGATGCCCTTTTCTAGCATCTTCAA
The DNA here is from genome assembly GCA_031378135.1 of Variovorax sp. Classification (GTDB taxonomy): domain Bacteria; phylum Pseudomonadota; class Gammaproteobacteria; order Burkholderiales; family Burkholderiaceae_C; genus JANMDU01. The sequence goes on from JANMFP010000181.1 coordinate 820, forward strand.
AAACAGCCATTGATTCCACTTGTAGTAGCTCGGATCGCAAGCCGCCATCTCGCGGCTCCAGTCAATCGCCAGGCCCATGGCCTGCATCTGGCCCTTCATGTGCTCGATGTTGCTGTACGTCCACTGCGCAGGCGGCACTTTGTTTTTCATCGCCGCGTTTTCTGCCGGCAGGCCAAAGGCATCCCAGCCCATCGGCATGAGTACGTTGTAGCCCTTCATGCGCAGTTGGCGCGCGAGCATGTCGTTGATCGTGTAGTTGCGCACATGGCCCATGTGCAGCTTGCCGCTAGGGTAGGGCAGCATGGAGCAGGCGTAGTATTTGGGCTTGAGATTGCCTTGCGCGTCTTTCGCGTGTTCAGTCACGCGATAGGCATCCGCCGCATTCCAGTGGGCTTGCGCAGCTTTTTCTAGCGCGGTGTGATCGTATTTTTCTTGCATAACTATTTATCAAACTTGAATTTCGGTAAACGGATTTTTAATGGCTAGGCTGCCGGCGCCAAACTCCGGCGGTATCTGAATGCGCAAGCCGTCTTGCATGTCTTCGGAGTAAACCTGCGCGCAGCCGCTCAAAGCGGCAGCGGCAATGATATTGGCATCGTACACACTGAATTGGTAGCGCTCAGCAAAAAGCATCGCCAACGATTGCATCCGGCGAGTTAAATCAACGACGATGCACACTTTATGCAATGCTGAAAGAATCGTACGAATTTCATCCCAAGACATGCTTGATTTTTTGCGCAGAACGTTGGCAAACTCGTTGAGCACCTGCACGCTGATGACGCAGTTGCTCGCTAGCAAGGTTTGCACATGCTTTGATCTGTGTTGATCTTGTATCCAATACACCAGAACATTGGTGTCGATAAAGCCAAGCGGCGACGCACTCATCGCGCATTGGCCTCTTCGCGGTCAAATTTCCAACCCTCAGGCCAACGACCACGGTATTTTCTGCCGATCTCAGCGATCAATTCTTGCTTACTGAGTTCACGCGCGACTTCGACAATGGGAGTGATGTCAGCTTGCTTGCGACGCACAGGCCGCACTTCCAGCTCATCACCCTCAGAAATCCCCAATTCCTGCACCAGCGCCACAGGCAGGCGCACGCCCAAGCTGTTGCCCCATTTAGCGACTAGCATGGTGTTTCTCCTGAAGGATATACATAGATTGATTGTATATCCAAAGCCCTGCACAAGAGGCTGTGCGTTTACTTTGCCACTGGCGCTTGAGGATTCGCTACAAAGCCAATCCGCGTGAGCCCTGCTTTTTGCGCGATGCCGATCACTTCGATCACTTTGCCGTAAGGCACGGTCTCATCGCTGCGAAGTTGCACTTCGGTGTCTTTGTTTTGCTTGGCCGTTTGCTGCAAGCTGGCCGCTAGTGCGGCTAACTCTATCGGTTGATCGCCCAAGAAAACCTGGGCTGATTTGTCGATCACAACGGTGACGAATTTTGGTGCTTCAGTGGGTTTGGCCGCATCGGTGCTGGGTAAATCGAGCTTGATCGAGCTGGCCAAGAGTGGCGCGGTGATGATGAAGATCACCAAGAGCACAAGCATCACGTCCACCAGCGGCGTGACGTTGATCTCGCTCATGGGCTTGTCCCCCTTGGTGCGCTCGAGTTTGCCAAAGCTCATGGCTTATTTCACGGTGTGATTGGCCAACAGCTCGCGCAAATCGCGCGCAAAGCCTTCTAAATCGGCTTCGATGCGGCCGATGTAGCGGCCAAAAAGGTTGTAGGCGAGCACAGCGGGAATAGCGACTGCTAAGCCAGCCGCCGTCATGATGAGCGCCTCGCCCACTGGGCCAGCAATTTTGTCAATCGTCACTTGACCCGCGCCGACCAAGCCAACTAGGGCGTGGTAGATGCCCCAAACCGTGCCAAGCAAGCCGACAAAGGGCGCAGTTGATCCAACAGTGGCGAGAAGAATTTGGCCGAATTGCAACTTGAGCAACACGCCATGCAAGGCATCACGCAGCAAGCGTGTGAGCTGCTGGGCGCGATCGCCCGCGCCGGCTAGCGTGCCTGTGGCATTGACTTGGCACGCTTCAATCAACGGCAACACCAAGCGCTCGCGATCAAACGCAGCCACACTGCTCTGACCTTGGCTCACATCACCCGCTTGCCAAAAACTGCTCACAGACTTTGCCACATCAGGCACAGCGCGCTTGATGATCCATGCTTTCCAAAAAATCACCACCCAACTGGCGATGCTCATGGCGAGCAGCAAGACGGCAATAAATTTGCCCACGCCATCGCTTTGCTTTAAGAAATCAAGTGCGTCCATGTGTTATCACCCATTCAAGCCCAGCACATCAAACATATCAAACATGCCATTTTTCTTAGCTGCCACAAATCGCACAGCACGCAGTGCGCCTTCG
>JANMFP010000191.1:0-6154 GCA_031378135.1 Variovorax sp.
ACCGGCTACCGAAAAAATGTGATTGCGACAGACGAAGTGTTGGCTTGGATCAAAGTGCCCTTGCCTACAGCGAGCGAATTTTCTCGCGTGTACAAAATCTCCAAGCGCTACGACGACGATATCTCAGCCGTTTGCTTGGCGCTCTCTGCGCAAAGAGATGGCAACACATTGACTTCTATCAGCATCGGCGCAGGCGGCGTTGCTGCCATACCAGTGCGCGCTATAAAAACAGAAGCGCTCTGCGTAGGTTTCATGCCGGCTACCAGGCTGTTTGATGCCCTAAAAGCCAGCCTTCAAGCCGAATTTCAACCCATCTCCGATATGCGCGCCTCCAGCAGCTACCGCCGCGAGCTACTCGGCGCATTGATGGATCGCTTCGCGCGCGAGTGGTGTGGCGAGAAGCTCGCGAGTTTGGAGAATTGGGATGATTTGCACGAGGTGTTGGTATGAGCGCAGGAACGAATATCGCGCAGCCAAGCTCTGGTCAGAGTCTGGCTCATGAGTCTGCGCGTGCCCAAGTGCAAGGCAGCGTCCGTTATGTGGACGATCTTCCTGAGCTGCAAGGTACGCTGCATGCTGCGCCCGTGATGTCGCGCATCGCGCATGGCCGTGTACTTGCAACAGATTTCTCCGCTGCGCTGGCTCTGCCTGGCGTGCGCGGCGTCGTCACGTCTCAGGACATTCCCGGCGATCCCGTCTTTGCTGCGTTCGGCCATGATGAACCGATCTTTGCGAGCGAAACAGTGCAATACGTGGGCAACGTGATGGCGCTTATTGTTGCCGATGATGTGATGACGGCTCGCCGCGCTGCGCGCTTGGTGCAAGCGAATATTGAGCCGCTGCCTGCGATCTTGAGCACACAAGAGGCCATGGCGCAAAACCATTTCGTGCTGCCTCCCGTGCATGTGACGCGCGGCGATGCGGATGGCGCTTTGAAGGCTGCAAAGCATCGCTTGCAGGGCAAGCTCGAAGTCGGTGGCCAAGAGCATTTTTATCTTGAAGGCCAAGTGGCTTATGCGCAGCCGCAGGAGATGGGGCAATGGCTGATTCACAGCAGCACGCAGCATCCTGGCGTGGTGCAGCATTGGGTGGCGCATGCTTTGAGCTTGAACCTTCACGATGTTCGCGTGGAGACGCGGCGCATGGGCGGCGGCTTCGGCGGCAAAGAGACGCAGGCCGGGCATCTTGCCGTTTGGTCTGCGCTAGCTGCTCACAAATTCGGAGCGCCTGTGAAGCTACGCTTGGATCGTGATGATGACTTTCTCATCACCGGCAAGCGCCATCCCTTCGATGCGGATTACGATGTTGGTTTTGATGATGCCGGTTTGCTCAGTGGCCTGCGCGTGTGCATGCGCATGAATTGCGGTTTTTCTGCTGATCTCTCCGGCCCCGTGGCAGACCGCGCGATTTTTCATCTCGACAACGCTTACTTCTTGCAAGACGTGGCGATTGAATCCTACCGCTGCAAGACCCACATGCAATCCCACACGGCCTTCCGAGGCTTCGGCGGCCCGCAAGGCATGATGATGATCGAAACCATCATGGGCGAGATGGCGAGGTATTTGAAACGCGATCCGCTAGAGATTCGCCGCAAAAATCTCTATGCACCCGTTGGGCAAACCACCCACTACGGCATGCCCGTAGAAGACAACATCCTCCCTGATTTACTATCAAAACTAGAGTACTCTGCGCAATATATTCGCCGGCGAGAGGCCGTTTTGGCTTGGAATTCCCAGCAAAAACACTTCAAACGCGGCATCGCACTGACCCCCGTGAAATTCGGCATCAGCTTTACTGCCACGCTCTTCAATCAAGCCGGCGCGCTGGTGCATGTGTACACCGATGGCAGTGTGCAAATCAACCACGGCGGCACAGAGATGGGGCAAGGTTTGCACACCAAGGTGGCGCAAATCGTGGCGCAGGAATTGGGCATTCCGTATGCGCTGATCCGCGCCACAGCGAGCGACACCAGCAAAATCCCCAACGCCAGCGCCACTGCAGCCAGCGCTGGCACGGATTTGAATGGCCGAGCCGCACAATTCGCTGCGCGCAATGTGCGAGAGAAATTAGCGGCATATGTTGCAGGGCTGGACAACTGCGGCGCAGGCGCTGTGAGCTTCAGCAATGGCCAAGTCATTTCGCCCACACAATCGCGCCCATGGCAAGAAGTCGTCTTCGCCGCGTATGCCAACCGCATCCAACTCTGGAGCGATGGTTTCTATGCCACACCAAAAATTCATTACGACAAAAAGACGCTTTCCGGCCGCCCCTTCTACTACTTCGCTTACGGTTCTGCCTGCACCGAAGTGATCATCGACACGCACACTGGCGAGAGCCGAGTGCTCAAGGTCGATATCCTGCACGACGCAGGCCGCAGCATCAATCCAGCGATAGATATTGGCCAAATCGAAGGCGGCTTCGTACAAGGCATGGGCTGGCTCACGACCGAGCAACTCGTGTGGAACGACAAAGGGCACTTAAGCACCCACGCCCCCAGCACCTACAAAATCCCCGCCACAGGCTGCATCCCCGAGAATTTCAAGGTTGATCTTTGGCATGAGCCGAATCGCGAAGACAACGTGTTTGGCAGCAAGGCCGTGGGTGAGCCACCGTTCATGCTCGCCATCAGCGTGTGGGAGGCGATGCGCGATGCTGTGGCTGCTGCAGGAGGAGATACATCCCGCTTGAATGCGCCATGTACTGCTGAGAATGTTTTGCGGTGTTTGCGCACTTTAGGTTAGCGCGCCGAGGTGTTGGTTTGCTGACTGCGGTTGGGCGATCCCCCTCCGAGAATGTCCTCCTTCGGGCTTTGCCCGAATTCCCCCTTTATTTCTCTGCGGGAGATAGCCCAACCACAGTCAGCTCGAAGAGACTGGCGCACGTAGATTTTCGCAACACTGGCAAAATACAGGACATGCCAGAAAGCGCTTTCATTCAACAGCTAGATGCACAGCTCAGTAGAACCGAAATACAAATCGCCACAACAAAGAACTTACTCAAAATAGCCAAACTACAACACAGACAAACCCCACCCCAACCCACCACCTGCTGCGGCCGAGGCTGCAATGGCAGCGTTTGGGAAAGTTGGTATGCCGCTGTGCAATACTGGCAAGAACAAGCTGATCAACTCCTTGCAAATTCAACACGATGAGATTCCTCCACACCATGCTCCGCGTTGGCAATCTACAGCGCTCCATCGATTTTTATACCCAAATCATGGGCATGCAGCTGCTGCGCACCACCGAACGCCCTGAGCAAAAATACTCTCTTGCTTTTGTGGGCTATGGCACCAATCCAGATCACGCCGAGATCGAGCTCACGTACAACCACGGCGTAGATAGCTACGAGACAGGCACAGCCTATGGCCACATCGCCATCGGCGTGCGTGATGTCACTGCCACATGCGCCGCTGTTCGCGATAAAGCGGCGAGCTTAGGCGGCGCGATCACGCGTGAGCCAGGGCCAGTCAAAGGTGGCAACACCGTTATCGCCTTCATCACCGATCCCGATGGCTACAAAATTGAATTGATCGAGCGCCCTGCTTTGTAATCGCTACACACCATTTCCATCACCATGACCCAAGATGAAGACGCCTTGCGCACAGAGACGCTATGTATGTGGCGCGAAGAAGAAGCCAAAGTACGCGCCATCCTCTCTGCTGGCCAGGGCGCGGGCGTAGCCAAACCAAGCCAAGTGGCTGGCAAGAATGGCCTTGAGCTCATGCACGCTATGCTGCGTGGCGAGATCCCACGTGCCAGCATTGGCGAGACGATGGATTTCGTACTGATTGCGGTCAAGCTTGGAGAGGCGATTTTTCAGGGCACGCCGAACGCCAAACATTTGAATCCCATGGGCACGGTGCATGGCGGTTGGTATGCCACGCTGCTTGATTCTGCGGTTGGCTGCGCGGTTCACACCATGATGCCAGCCGGCCGTGGCTACACCACAGCCGAGCTCTCAGTCAACCTCGTGCGGGGCGCTGTGCCGGGCAAAGAACCACTGCGCGTGATTGGCAAGGTCTTGCATTGCGGCAAGCAGCTCGCCACTGCCGAGGGGCGCATTGTGGATGCTGCTGGCAAGCTTTATGCGCATGCCACCACCACATGTCTCGTGTTTGAGATGAAATAGCATGCAAGCCTATGGCTGAAATATCGTCTTGTACGTCACTGGTTTTGCCGTATGGCCTGCCCGTCGTGCAGCGTATGGCTGACTACGGCACGATCGCCAAAAGCTTAGGCGTGGTAGAAAATTTGCGCAAAGCCCGTCAAACCAGCCCAGAGCTCGCCCAGCTAACGCATGCTTTACGCCTATGGCAATCACAGCGTTTCCGGCAAGGCTATGCAGATATTTTGCAAGACACGCACATGGGCGCAGCCGCTCATTTTTTCTTAAGCGAGCTTTATAGCGATCAAGAATTCTCTCAGCGTGATGCGCAATTCGCTCGGATTGCTGGCACGCTAGAGCGCTTGTTTCCGCAATCGGTGGTGCAGACAGCCACCTTGCTAGCGCAGCTTCATGCGCTGTCTGAAACACTCGATGCTTGCATGGCGCACACTTGGCTCAGTGCTGAAAAGCTTGCTTCTACGCTTGCTTTCGACCAGCCTGCTGGCTTAGCTATTTATCACCAACTATGGCATGCCTTGCTCGCTCACGCAGGTTACGTGCGCGCGCGCCAAGAGCAATTGGAGGCCACACAAGAGCTCGGCCTCCAACTGCATCGCCACACCCAAGTTCCCGGCTTGCGATTGATGCTCAAGATGATGCGTGCACCAGCCACAGCCGCCGGCCTGTCGGATTTGCAGCGCTTTTTAGAGCGCGGCTTTGACACCTTTGGCCAGCTAGGCAGGGCTGGCAAAGTGCCGCAATTTTTGCAAACCGTGATGCAACGCGAGGCGGCTTGGCTGGAGCAAATGGCCACTTGAATATTGGATTAAGCCGCACTCGAACAGGCCCACAATTCTGGCTGACCCTCGGGACTTCACCGAGGCGATAAACGCACCGCCTGCCCTAGAATGAACCGAAGAATTTTCGGAGATTTCATGCACGCAACCACTACAGCGCAAGAACGCATTTGGCTCAACAGCTATCCCGAGGGCATCCCCCACGATGTGAACCCTGAACAGTACCATTCGCTCGCACAGTTGCTAGAAGAAAGCTTCAAGCGCAACGCCGCGAAACCCTTCTCTGTTTGTATGGATCAGTGGATGAGCTATCGCAGGCTTGATGATCTTTCAAGTGCATTAGGTGCATGGCTGCAAAGCCGAGGCTTAGAACAAGGCGCTCGCGTGGCCATCATGCTGCCTAACATTCCACAATTCCCAGTGACGATGTCTGCTGTTTTGCGCGCAGGCTACACCTGCGTGAATGTCAATCCGCTTTACACACCGCGCGAGCTGGAGCACCAGCTCAAGGATTCTGGCGCGACGGTGATTGTGATCCTTGAGAATTTCTGTCACACCTTAGAAGAAGTGATTGAACGGACACAAGTGAAAGAGGTTGTTGTTGCTTCCATGGGCGATCTGCTTGGCTTTTGGTACGGGCAATGGCTGACTTTTGCAGTGCGCCACTTGGCCAAAATGGTGCCGGCCTACAAACTTCCACTAGGCGGCCGTTTGCAAGTCACGACATTCAGCCACGCAATTGCTAATGGCACAAACAAACAGCTCAAGCCCTCGCAAGCTAATCTTGATTCAATTGCTTTCCTGCAATATACCGGCGGCACGACAGGTTTGTCTAAAGGCGCTGTGCTCACACATCGCAACATCATCGCCGCCATCTTGCAAGCAGAGGCCTGGTTTACTCCCGCGCTTAAAACCATTGGCGATGTGAGCAAAACCAATAGCATCGCTGCGCTACCTCTGTATCACATCTTCGCGTTGACGCTCAGTCTGCTCGGCATTCGCTGGGGCTCACACATGACGATGATTCCTAATCCACGTGATTTCGGTAAGTTCATTGATGTGCTCAAAAAGCGCCCATTTCACATGCTGCCGGCGGTCAATACCTTGTTTAACGCATTGCTTCAACACCCGATGTTCAAGTCGGTGGATTGGAGTCAGTTGCGTGTTTCACAAGCTGGCGGTATGGCAGCATCAGAAGGCACAGCCAAGCATTGGCAGCAAGCCACGGGTTGCCCGATGGTTGAAGGCTGGGG
>JANMFP010000205.1:0-8378 GCA_031378135.1 Variovorax sp.
TCTCTTGAAGCTCATGCAAGCGTGCTTCAGCGATGTCTTTGCTGGTCGTCGCCTCAGCCAATTGAGCAGTGAGGTTATGCAGCCGCTGCTCATCGGGCGAAGCGAGTGCATTTTTATCGGCATTCAAGCGTTCGCTGCGTAAGCCCAAGCTGCGGCTTTGCTCTTCAATGTTGCGCTGATCGGCAGCCAACACTTGGATTTGCTGCTGCACCTGCACCACCGCGCTGCGCTGCTCATTGGCCTTGCTTTGCGCAGCGCGCAGAGCTTCTTCCAATTCAGGAATGCGATTGCCGTGCTCTTCAAATTGCGCGGCAAGCAAGGCAGATTTTTCATCGCCCTCGGCAGCTTGCGCGGCGAGCGATTCGATCTCCGCACTCGATTCATCTTTGCGCATCGCCCACATCAGGCTTTGTTCTTTGATTTGCGAGAGGCGCTGCTCAATGCGCTGGCGGCCTTCCACCACAAAGCGAATCTCCGCCTCCAAGCGGCCTACTTCCGCGCTGGCTTCATAGAGCAAGCCCTGCGCTTGATTCACGCCATCGCCCGCCGCATAGTGCGCTTGGCGCACAGTTTCCAGCTCGCTTTCGATCTTGCGCAAATCCGCGATGCGAGATTCAAGCGCGTTGATGGCGGCTTGCTTGTCAACTTCGACTTTGCTCTGCTCACCTTGCGCATCCGCGCGCTTTAAAAACCACAATTGCTGCTGCTTGGTGGCAATGCCTTCTTGCAGCGATTTGTATTTCTGCGCGACTTCGGCCTGCTTTTCAAGCTTTTCCAAGTTCGCATTCAACTCGCGCAAGATGTCGTCAACGCGCGTTAAATTCTCCCGCGTGTCCGTCAAGCGATTTTCAGTCTCACGCCTGCGTTCTTTGTATTTCGATACGCCCGCAGCCTCTTCCAAAAACAAGCGCAGCTCTTCCGGGCGAGATTCAATGATGCGGCTGATCGTTCCTTGACCAATGATCGCGTAAGCGCGAGGCCCCAAGCCCGTTCCCAAAAAGACATCCTGCACATCGCGGCGGCGCACGGGTTGGTTGTTGATGTAATAGCTGCTCGTACCATCACGCGTGAGCACGCGCTTCACAGCGATCTCGGTAAATTGCCCCCACTGCCCTCCCGCGCGGTGATCCGAATTGTCAAACACCAGCTCCACACTAGAGCGGCTCGAAGCCTTACGCGTCGTTGTGCCGTTAAAAATCACATCTTGCATGGATTCGCCACGCAACTCCGATGCCCGGCTCTCGCCCAACACCCAGCGCACCGCATCCATGATGTTAGATTTGCCGCAACCATTGGGCCCCACCACGCCCACCAACTGCCCGGGCAGCAAGAAATTAGTGGGCTCAGCGAAGGATTTGAAGCCGGATAACTTGATCGAATTTAAGCGCACGGGAAACCTGTAAAACCACTGTTATTCTGAGTGAAGCAGCGATGTTACCTGAGTCAAAACCGTGTCTTCGGCAAGGCTCCTGTGGACTTGTGCGTACTGCCATCAATTACTATCAAATCAATAGCTGCATGCGCAATGAATACGCTGGCTAGCAACGTAAAACGGTCAAAAATCAGCGAGAAAACGAGGCTGCAGCGCGAATATCAGCCATCACGCGAGCATCCTGCTGTGCCAAAGCCCACATTTGCGCATCTTGCTGAGCCAATCGGCGCGCTGCGCGCCGATTGGCCCAAGCCTTGCGCAAACTTGCCACAAACGCAAACACGGGATCCATCAGCAAAGCCATCGCGGCAAAGCCCAGCGCCCACAAGCCGATCCAAGCTGCAAATAAATGCCCATCGGTGATCGTTTCGATCAATTGATTGGCTACCACCAAAATCGCTGCCACGACAGCGGTCAACAGCATGGCGGCCAATGCGCGCGAACCATCGAAGCGTAGGCGGAAGGTTTTGAGAAATGCGGCAGCGTTTTCTAAGCGCTCAACGCCTTGATGGGAGGGAGATGCGGAAACGTTGATGAATTTGCTCATGATTAGACTTTCTTCAAATTTCACAGCCACTTTGGTTGTGAAGATAAGTTGATGTTAGGGTTTTTACTAGTTTTAGTCTACTTTATATGTATGATGATTACTATTCATAAATCGAATAGATTGAACCATCCTCTGCGATATGCCAGCTTTGAATTTCCGCACCTTAGATCTGAACCTGCTGCGCGTGCTCGACACCGTGCTGACCGAGCGCAGCCTGACGCGCGCTGCACGCCAGCTCGCCATGACGCAGCCGGCCGTGAGCAATGCCATGAAGCGATTGCGCGATACGCTGGGCAATGAATTGGTTCAGCGCGCTGGCTTCGGTGTTGAGCCCACACCGCGCGCTCTGGCGATATGGCCCGCCGTTCGCGCTGCGCTGCAATCGCTAGAGCAAACCCTCAACCCCGGCCAATTCGATGCAGCGCATTCTGATGTCACCTTTGTGTTGGCCATGGCCGATGCCACTGCCGCTGAGCTCATGCCCGGCTTGGTCGAGACGATTGAGACACAAGCGCCGAGCATCTCGATGCGCGTTTTACCGCTCACCACACGCGATCCGCGCCGCCTGCTCTCGGATGAACACATTCATCTGGCCGTTGGCTATTTTCCCGCTGTGCTTGCAGATATCACTGCGCAAGCGCAATCCGGCAACATGGCCAGCGGGCAAGGCGCGGCCTTTGCGCATGATCGCCTGTACAACGGTGAATATGTTTGCGTGATGCGCAAGGCGCATCCTTTGGCGAAAAAAAGCAAGCTCACGCTAGATCACTATTGCCAAGCGCATCATTTGCTCGTGAGTTTTTCAGGGCGGCCATTCGGCTTTGTGGATGAGGCTTTGGCCAGCCTCTCGCGGCAGCGACGCATTGTGCTGACCGTTAATCAGTTTTTCACAGCTGGAAGAGTCGTCGCTCGATCAGATTTGCTCACCGTGCTTCCACGGCATTTCGTTCGTGTGGCAGACGGCGCAGGCGATCTGGTGATCCGGCCGTTGCCCTTTCAGATTCCTGTCGTGCATGTCGATAGCCTCTGGCACCAGAGGAGCACCGAGCAAAGCGCACATCGTTGGTTGCGCCAGAAAGTGCGCATTGCAGCTCAGCAGGTCTTTGGTGATGGCTCTACAGCCCAAGGGTCGTCGATGCAAACGATGGCGAACTCAGCGATAGCCATTCATTGCTGAGCTCGCGCAGCTCCACGCGCCGCCTGGCCTCATACCCGGCTACACCTTTGCAAAGCGCTCTCTGCATGCGATGCATCGCCCAGCCGGGGGCAAGAATCAGGCTAGGAAATTCTTCATCAGAGGCGCTCGTCACAGCGCGCGCCTCAACCATATGGCTCCATTGTCTGCGCCAGTTCACAAAACGATGATGCTTCGCCTTCAAGACATCAAATCGCTTGGCCACGATCGTGAGCTTGCGGCCTGTCGCGCTCCAAGCCAGCAAATCGGCCTCGACGCTGCTCTCGCCCAGCGGCCAATCCTCGTAGCTCAGGTCAAACCACACCATCTCTCGCCAACCCTGGCGCGCAGCTGTGGTGATCACATCGCGAATCAGCTGCTGAAATACCGCGCGACCAGCAAACGTGCCTTCTAGCAATTTGCAATCTTCAGACTCATTGCCCATGCAACCACCCTTCTTTGGCAAATTCACCGATAGCCGGCATCAATGCTGGGCTGCCCGCTCTTAATTCAATAGCATCTATGTGCCGCTCATCAGCCAGCTTGCGAAGCAGTTTGGCATCCTTCCCGGCGCATTGAAAGCTCTGGCCGTTGATAAACATGTGCTTCGCATCAAAGCTCATGCGCGTGGCGGGATGCAGGAGGATTTTTGAATAATTTTTCGGCAAAGCGCCTTCTTCAAAATACACACCAGCTTTCGGATCCGTCAAATATTCGCCGACCAATTGATCAATCAACACCTTATCCGCCAGCGCTTTGCTCACAGCTTCTTGTGCAAAGGCCATGAGCTCTGGCGGCAGCAAGCCAGGCTGCGCAGTAGCTTCTTGGGCTTTGTCTTCGTAGTGGATGCAAAGCTTCGGATCGTCGTCCATGCCATCGGCAATTTCCTCGGCCAAACGATGCAAAATTTCCCGCGCTAACTCACCAGCTTTGGGCGCACGAAAACCAATCGAATACGTTTGGCAACCTGCATCCAGTGCCACGCCATCGTGCGCATAGCGCGGCGGCAAATAGAGCATGTCGCCGGGCTCAAGAATGAACTCTTGCGTAGGCTTGAAATTTTTCAAAATCTTGAGCGGCGCATCAGCCACGAGACTCAAATCTTTCTGCGCTGATATTTGCCAACGCCTGCGACCGGCGGCTTGCAACAAAAATACATCGTAAGAATCAAAATGCGGCCCCACACCGCCGCCCTCGCCGGCCAGCGAGATCATCACATCATCAAGCCGCGCATCGGGCACGAAGCGAAATTGCTGGAGCAGCGCATAAACCGCCTGCGAATGCACTTCCATGCCTTGAACGAGCAGCGTCCAGTCCTTTTTCTTTGAGCTCATCACCTCAGGCAGCGGGCCTGGCGTGAGTTTCCAATTTTTAGCCGTCTTTTGAATCAAGCGGCTTTCCGCTTCGTCGCCAGCCGAGAGCGCCCAAAGCTCAGATTCAGAGACAAAGGCCTTTAAATCCGGCACGGCGGCGCGAATCAAAAGAGGTTTTTTTTGCCAATACTGGCGCATAAACTGCTCCGGGCTGATACCGCCCAAGAGCTGGAGAGGAAGAGTCACATTCATGGGACAATTCTGCCTGAATAGCTTACTCAAACATCCAATACGGAATACCGGACGCAGAAGACGCAAAAGTTACGCAAAAGACGCAAAAAAGAAAAACAGCCAAGCTCAATGCATTTTTTGTATTTTTTGGTTTTCCTTGTGCGTAACTTTTGCGTCTTCTATGTCCGGTATTTCCCTCTCCTAATTCACCATGCCCAACGATTCCGAACTCCACCACGTCACCCCCCAATGCGTCGTCGCCCTGACTTGGGTGATGAAAGACACGCTTGGCGAAGAGCTTGATCTGCTCGACGAGCCCGCAGAGTTCCTCATTGGCGGCAAAGATCTGCTGGCCAAGATTGAAGAAAATCTGATGGGCAAAGTCGCCCGTGAAATCGTCGAGCTGCATCTCGAGCCGCAAGATGCATTTGGGGACTACATTGATCAGCTCGTTTACATTGCCCCGCGCGATAAATTTCCAGAGAATCTGGAAGAAGGCATGCTCTTTGAAGGCTTGCCGCCCGGCTGCAACCCCGATGCGCCGAAAGATGTGGTCTTCCACGTCACAGATGTGTACCCCGATCACGTCGTTCTCGATGGCAACCACCCGCTCGCCGGCATGGCGATTCGGCTGCGCATCAAGATCGATGCGATACGCGAAGCGACGATTGATGAGGTAGGCAAAGGCTCAGCCGGCGTGGGCTTCTTCAAGATGGAAGCCAGCCATGGGCATGATGGTCACGATCATGACCATGATCACTCTCATGGCCATCATCACGGCCACAAACATTTGCATTGATTTTTAAGCGTTTTAACCCTCTAGCCGGCATATACCCTGCTCGGAATGCTATTGAATCAGGAGTATTTACATGCCCGAAGCCGATAAGCGCACAGGCCAGCCGCAATCTTTAAGCGGCCTCGTCCCCTTCCTCAAACCCTACCGCAGCCGCATCGGGCTGGCTTTGCTGTTTCTCGTGCTCGCAGCAGCGGCGACGCTGGCGTTTCCTGTGGCGTTGCGCGAATTGATTGATGGCGGTTTGCAAGCAGGCGCATCGGATGCAGACAAAGGCAAGCAACTCCTCGCCCTGCGTGGCCACTTCTTCGATCTTTTCCTCGTCGCTGTCGCCCTCGGTCTTTTCAGCGCCGCACGCTTCTTCACCGTGAGTTGGCTCGGCGAGCGCATCACCGCCGATTTGCGCAATGCGGTGTATGCCAAGGTGCTGCGCCAAAGCCCTGAGTTTTTTGAGACGACGCAAACCGGCGAAGTGCTCTCGCGGCTCACGGCTGACACCACACTGGTGCAAACCGTGGTGGGCTCCTCGCTCTCGATGGGGCTGCGCAATGCGGTGATGGGCATCGGCGCGCTCGCGATGCTGGTGTGGACGAACCCAACCGTGATGGCTTGGGTGCTTGGCATTTTGATGTTGATCGTGCTTCCCGTGCTGATCGTGGGCCGGCGTGTGCGCAAGCTCTCGCGCGCCAGCCAAGATCGTATGGCCGATTCGAGCGCGATTGCCGCTGAGGTGCTCAACGCGATTCCTGTGGTGCAAAGCTACACGGCTGAGAGCCGCGAATCTGCACGCTTTGATGCCTCGACGCAACGCGCCTTCCAAACCGCCGTGCGCCGAACCGTGATGCGCTCAGCACTCGTGGCCTTCATCATCATCGCTACATCGGCTGCCCTGCTGTGGGGCTTGTTTCAAGGCACGCAAGCCGTGGTGGCTGGCAAGATCAGCGCGGGGCACTTGGGGCAAACCGTGGTCTTCGTCATCATCTTGGCCAGCGCGTTTGCTGTGCTCGGCGAGGTCTATGGCGATTTGCTGCGAGCCGCAGGAGCGACAGAGCGGCTCATGGAGCTGCTGCATGCGCCTGAGCGTATATTCTCAAGGCTAAATAGGCCACTCGCCGGCGTATCTTCTGCGCAGAATGCTCTTGAATTCATAGCAACCACCTTTCACTATCCCTCTCGCCCGACGCAAACTTCACTCAGTAATTTCAATTTGAAAGTCGCCAGCGGTGAAACCCTCGCCTTGGTCGGCGAAAGCGGCGCAGGCAAGACGACCGTCTTCCAACTCCTCCAGCGTTTCTACGAGCCACAGCAAGGCAGCATCTCGCTCTTCGACACGCCGATTGACGAACTCTCCTTGCGAGCCTTGCGCAACGCCATCGCCGTCGTCCCGCAAGACGCCGTGATCTTCTCCGCCAGCGCCCTAGAAAATATCCGCTACGGCCGCCCAGAAGCCACAGATGAAGAAGTCAAAACCGCTGCCCGCGAAGCTTTCGCCGACGAGTTCATCACCGCACTGCCTGAGGGCTACGACACCTTCCTAGGCGAGCGCGGCGTGCGCCTGTCGGGCGGCCAACGCCAACGCTTAGCCATCGCCCGCGCGATGCTCAAAAACGCCCCGATCCTCCTACTCGACGAAGCCACCAGCGCCCTCGACGCCAGTAGCGAACAAATGGTTCAAGCGGCTCTGGAGCGCGCCATGCAAGGCCGCACCACCCTTGTGATCGCGCACCGCCTAGCCACCATTCAAAAAGCCGACCGCATCGTCGTGCTGGACAAAGGGCAGATAGTGGAGATCGGCAAACATGATGAACTCGTGAGCAAAGGCGGGGTGTATGCGAAGTTGGCGGCGTTGCAGTTTCGCACTCAAGCGGCTTCTTCAGACACATCTATTTCGCATATTTAGTGGGCTACAGACGGAAAGTTGTTGAGTTGCTTGATCCTGAGCTGGACAGGGCGAATGTCAGGCTCTGGCGCACTGTGATCACAACCTATCTTCTCGCACAATCAAGTCAGTAGTTTTGCGCCGTCAACTTTTGCTGCGCTGCGATCAAGCGTCCAGAGCGGGCGCTCATTGGCAACATGCGCCAAGGCGATGTGCATGCAATCTGAAAAATCTGCGCTACTTCTTTTGTAGAGCGCAAGTGCAATCTCAAACGCGGATTCAGACTCAAACGACAACTCCGAAGCCGCGAGCAAGCTGGCCAATGTATCCGTCACTTCCTCTTTGCTGAATTTAAAGTTGGAACGCAATACCCACTCCAGCTCCAGTGCAACAGTGATCGGCACAAATAACGTCTCGCCTACTGCCAGAGCAGCGCGTATCAGCTTCTTTGCAAGCGCCAGTTGCTTGTCATCATCTCGCACCAAATAGCGCACGAGAACATTTGTATCCAGAGCAGCCACGCAAACTCCGATCAACGCCAAGCATTCATCGCTTCGATGCTGACTTTCTTTCCTTTGAGCGCCTTCGGTGCTTTCAGCATCCCCGCCAAATCAAGAATAGATTTGTTCTTAGCCCGCACAATGATCGTACCGTCAGGCATCAGATTCCACAGCAGCTTAGTGCCTGACACAGCCTGCAACGCATCCCGTATCGGCTGCGGTACTGTGGTTTGGCCTTTCGTGGTGAGAGTGGATTCGGACATATTAATTCCTTACTATTTATATGATTGTAATGAATATCTCAATAGGCGCCAAATGTTCACTTCATCCGCTGCGTGATGGGCCTGAGAAAGCCGAGGGATTTCCTCGTGGAGCGCGGCCTGCCATGGTCATCACGCTACAAAAGATAGAAGCTCGGAGCGAGCGGCACAGATTGCCAAAAAGAAAGCCATCAGCTTTCTCGGGCACGTCACGTGGCTGGCGAGCGGGTTGCGTGTGCGCGAAGCGAA
>JANMFP010000216.1:0-1891 GCA_031378135.1 Variovorax sp.
CGCCCGATTCGACGGAAAATCGCACAAAATCAACAGCCAAATTGTCTTTACTCACAGCATCTTCCTCATGACAAAAAAACTCTTCCGCATGACCAGTTTGAACTTCAACGGCATTCGCTCGGCAGCCACCAAAGGCGTGGCGCAGTGGGTGGAAAAGTCTTCGCCTGATTGTATGTGTGTGCAAGAAGTCAAAGCGCAGGCGGCTGACTTGGGCGCTCTGGCACAAATGGCTGGCATGCAAGGGCATTTCCAGTTTGCCGAGAAAAAGGGCTACAGCGGCGTGGGCGTTTATACGCGGCATGCGCCCAGTGATGTGATCATTGGTTTTGATGGGGGAGAGTTTGACGCAGAGGGAAGATATGCCGAACTTCGTTTTGACACGCCCACACGCAAGTTCTCCGTCATCAGCAGCTATTTCCCAAGCGGCTCCTCTGGCCCGGAGCGGCAAGAGGCGAAATTTCGTTTTCTCGCTCTGATATTTCCGCATTTGACGGCGCTCAAAGCAAAGCGCGAATTCGTGCTTTGCGGCGATATCAACATCGCTCACACCGAAAAAGATTTGAAAAATTGGAAGTCCAACCAAAAAAACAGCGGCTTCACACCCGAGGAACGCGCTTGGATGACAAAGCTGCTCGATACTGGCAAAGAGGGCGGCGGCCTCATAGATGTGTATCGCCAACTGCACCCCGAGACGACGGATGATTGCTACACATGGTGGAGCCAGCGCGGTCAAGCGTATGCCAAAAATGTAGGCTGGAGGCTGGACTATCACCTTGCAACGCCAGCAATAGCAGCGACTGCAAAGGAAGTGAGCATTTACAAAAATGAGAAATTCTCTGACCATGCGCCGATCACGGTCGGGTATGAATTCAAGCTTTGAACGACTTCGCAGTGGGTGAAGTTGGGTTGAGCGCTGCCTAGGGTATTTACTAGGCATCCCTAGTCTCAGGCCTCTAAAAGCCCACACACATGGCAGGTGGGGAGCAAAAAAGCTGAAAGTACTGCAAAATAGCACGATCGTTCTATTTAACAGGTTTCAGCACATTCATGGCCCATGCCACACTCTCCCGCACCGCAGAACCTGCTATCAGCTCTGGCCAATTGAAAAGCCTGCTGAAAGGTGAGAAGACCAAAGCCGTCATCATTGATGCCGCTTTGGGCTTGGCCACGCAGATCGGGCTGGAAGGTTTGTCGATTGGCGCGCTAGCTGAAGTCACCGGCATGAGCAAGTCTGGCGTGTTTGCGCATTTTGGCTCTCGCGAAGAGTTGCAAATTTCAGTGGTGCGCGAATATCACGCGCGCTTTGAGCAAGAGGTCTTCTATCCAGCCCTCAAAGTCGAGCGCGGCCTGCCTCGCTTGCAAGCCCTGTTCGCAAATTGGATGAAGCGCACCTCGGTTGAGATTGATTCGGGTTGTATTTACATCAGCGGCGCTGTGGAATTTGATGATCGGCCCGGCCCAGTGCGCGATGAAATCGCGTTCTCTGTGAAAACTTGGCTAGCCGCGATGGATCGCGCAGTGCGCCAGGCTCAAGACCTCGGGCAGCTCGATGCAACAGCCGATCCAAGCCAAGTGTTGTTTGAGATTCACGGCTTGATTTTGGCACTGCACTACGAAGCACGCTTCCTCAAATCACCTGGCAGCATCGAGCGTGCCATCAAAGGCTTCAACAGCATCTTGCAACGAAATTCCAATGCAAATTTAGAACCAAATCAGCCTCTACCCGGCAAGAAACCTACGCGTAGCGCTACTAAATAAATAGCAATTAATTTTTTCTTCTTTTTAACCCTTTTGTTTTTCTAAGCGAGGACATCACCATGCCAACCTATACCCCACCGATTCGCGATATGCAATTCGTCATGAACGAAGTGCTCAATATTTCGGAAGATTT
>JANMFP010000261.1:0-3935 GCA_031378135.1 Variovorax sp.
TTCTGATTACTTGCAGCAAGAATTTGCCAAACCCATCAGCACGGCTTGGTCTTGGATCGAACAGCAAGGCTACGGCGCAGATGCCACGCTGGATAAATATGTGTACAACAATGCCATCGCAGACATGGCCGTGTGGCGCGATTTGCTGAGCGCACCTGATGTGCTGCGCAAACGTGTGGCGCTGGCGTTGTCAGAATTTTTTGTGGTCTCGCACAGCTCGATGGAGATCGATTGGCGCGGCCATGCGATGGCAGCTTATTGGGATATTCTCAACCAGCATGCCTTCGGCAGTTACCGCACGCTCTTAGAAGCCGTCACGTTGAGCCCGGCGATGGGTTATTTTCTCAACACGCGCGGCAACCAAAAGGAGGATATCTCCAGAGGGCGCCTGCCCGACGAAAACTATGCACGCGAGGTGATGCAACTCTTTACCATCGGTTTGTATGAGTTGAATCTGGATGGCAGCGTCAAAACAGATGCTGCGGGCAAGAAACTTGAAACCTACGACTCTGATGATGTGAGTCAACTCGCCCGCATATTCACAGGCTACGACTTTGATCAAGCCTACGCGCCTTCCTCGCCTAATGGCCTAACATTCCCAGGGCAAGGCTACAAAGTGTGGGGGAGAGAGTACGCTCGCCGCCCCATGACCATGAACCCGAGCAGGCACTCATCGCTTGCGGTGAGTTTTTTGAACGCGAGCATCCCTGCGCGATCCGACGCCGCATCTGCAGCCGCTGGTCTTAAAACTGCACTCGATGCCTTGTTTAATCATCCCAACGTAGGCCCCTTCTTCGGCCGCCAGATGATCCAACGCTTGGTCACCAGCAATCCATCGCCTGCTTACGTGGCGCGCGTGGCCAGTGCGTTTAACAACAACGGCGCGGGTGTGCGCGGCGACATGAAGGCCGTGTGGACAGCCATTTTGCTGGATGATGAGGCGCGCGGCGAAGCCACATTGACTGACACGGGCTTTGGCAAATTGCGCGAACCTATCTTGCGCTTTGTGCAATGGGCGCGAACCTTCAACGCTCGCTCGGAGTTTGGTACATGGAAGCTGTTTGATCTGTCAGACACTTCAAGCCAATTGGGGCAAAGCCCGCTTCGCTCGCCATCCGTCTTCAATTTCTTCCGGCCTGGCTATGTGCCGCCGGCCATTGGCGTGACCGCCCCTGAATTTCAATTGGTCAACGAAACCACGGTGGGTGGCTATTTGAACTTCATGCAAAGCACGATCCAACAAGGTATCTTCACTTCAAAGAAAGAGCTGACACTGGTAGATTTCCAAAGTCCGTACACACTAGATTTCGTACCCAACTACGACAGCTTGATCGCTTTGATCACGAACGTCAACCACACACCCGCTAGCAACACCGAGCCCGTCGCACGCACCATTTTGACGGCGCTCAACACGCAAATGTGCGCAGGTCAATTAAAAGCGGCCAGCGTCACGCTGATGATCAGTGCATTGCGCGACGACATGGTGGCAAGGCAGGTCAAAACCAGCAGCACGGCCAATCTGAAACGAGACACCATCTGTGCAGCCATTTTGATGATCTTGGCCTGCCCTGATTATTTGATCCAAAAATAAAGCGAGATCTGCCATGTATTTACTCCAAACTCAACAACAACACAGCCGCCGCGCATTTCTCAAACGAGCAGGTCAACTCGCCTTCACAGGCGCAGCACTGCCCACCGCCATTAACCTCGCCGCCCTAGGAGAAGCCGCCGCTTTCAATGCAGGCAACGACTACAAAGCCTTGGTCTGCGTGTTTCTCTATGGCGGCAGTGATTACGCCAACACGCTCATCCCAGCAGATGCCGCCAGCTATGCCGCCTATCAAACGATTCGCGGTACAACAGGCTCAAGCTTGCAAAATGGCATTGCATTGGGAAGAACGCCCGAGACCATCAATAGCATCAATCTTCCAGGTATCAACTCATCGCTGCTAACACCCATCGCAGGCGGCGAGCCTGTATCGGCGATTGGCCAAACGGGCTTGCAATATGCCTTGCACCCCAGCATGAGCGGGATGCAAAGTTTGTTCAACACCCAAAAGGCTGCCGTGCTGCTGAACTGCGGCCCCTTGGTTGTACCGCTGAGCAAGGCCAATTTCAACAGCAGCAACCGTACACTCTACCCGCTGCCACCCAAACTTTTTTCGCACAATGATCAGCAATCCATCTGGCAATCCTCCTCGCCTGAGGGCTCGACGATTGGCTGGGGTGGCAACATCGGCGATTTAGCGCTGAGCAGCAACGGCAGCAGTTCGCTGTTCACCTGCATTTCGGTCACTGGCAATGCCGTGTTTCTTTCTGGTGACAACGCTTTGTCGTATCAAGTGGGCAGAAACGGGGCTGTGAAAATCAACGCGGTCGGTACGCCTTACTCGTTTGCTGGCGTGGGCTCGGCAATCAATCAAATGATTGCTCCCCAGCAGGTCAATCTAAGCCATATTTTGGAACGCGAATATGGCACAGTCACAAAGCGCGCAGTGAATGCGGAGGGTGCGATTACAAGCGCCATTACAAGCACAGCGCCATCCCGTGTGAACAATGTCGATGTGTATCCAGCACCCTTCAATGCCTTCCCCACTGGCAATCCGCTCTCCGATCAACTGCGCATGGTCGCTCGCCTGATTGCGGCGCGTGGCCCTTTGAATACAAAACGCCAAGTGTTCATGGTGTCACTGGGCGGCTTTGATTCGCATGACAACCTGATATCGGATCACGCTCGCAATATGGATCGCGTCAGCTCCGCAATGAAGGCTTTTCACGATGCGATGGGCAGTTTGGGCGTAGCCGATAAAGTGACAGCCTTCACAGCAACAGATTTTGGCCGCACGCTTTCTTCCAACGGCGATGGCTCGGATCATGGCTGGGGCTCGCATCAATTTATCGTTGGCGGTGCAGTCAATGGCGGCAAGTTCTACGGCTATGCGCCACCCGTGAGCGTTAGCGATACCAGCGCACCCGCTGACCAATGGCATGTGCGCCAAGGTCGCCTGTTGCCTAGCACGGGTGTTGATCAATACGCAGCGACGCTCGCCAAATGGTTCGGCGTGAGCGACTTAGAGTTGGTGGGTACAGCAGGTCAAAACTACAGCGATGCTATCTTGCCTTCCCTGCACAACTTCGGCGGCACAGCCAACGGCGTGAATTACGCGCGCGATGTTGGTTTCATGCAACCCGCTTGATTTTTAAGTCAAATCGGCATATAGCCGGCATAGAATTTGCGCGGATTGATATTGAATTAATAGCATTTAAGTTTCCAGCGCCGCATCAAGCATTTCAATCCAATGCCGCACAGGCACATCAGTGCCGCTTTGCAGATGCGTGATGCAGCCGATGTTGGCGCTCAGGATGGCGGCGGGTTTCATCTCTTGCAGATGGCCTAATTTGCGGTCGCGCAGTTGATAGGACAGTTCGGGCTGCAACACGCTATACGTGCCCGCTGAGCCGCAACACAAATGCGCTTCGCAAGAAGCCGTTTTGATGTTGAAGCCCAGCTCGTTGAGATGCTTTTCCACGCCGCCCTTGAGCTGCTGGCCATGCTGCAAGGTGCAGGGCGGGTGAAAGGCGAGTTGCTCTTTTGTCGCATTGCTGAGCTTCGGTTTCAAAGCCGTTACTAACTCAGGCAGCAGCTCGCTGATGTCTTGGGTGAGTGCGCTGATCTTGGCGGCTTTGCTCGCATATGCGGCATCGTGCTGCAAGATGTGACCATATTCTTTCACCGTTACGCCGCAGCCGGAGGCGTTCATGATGATCGCCTCCACACCACCCTCATTTGCGCCGCTCTCCACATGCGGCCACCATGCATCAATGTTGGCCCGCATCTGCGCCTTGCCGCCGTCTTGATCGTTCAGATGAAATTTCACTGCGCCGCAGCAACCCGTTTTTTTTGCAGTGATCGTTTCAATGCCCGCCGCATCCAG
>JANMFP010000274.1:0-4032 GCA_031378135.1 Variovorax sp.
TGGAATTTTCATGGCGACCAAGATCCGTACCGAAGCAGACCGCAAACGCAGCCCCAAGCCTGTGTTGCCCAATGGCGTTTCTATGCCCGTGAGCCGCGGCCAAAAAATCAGCCTGGAGCGCGGCAGCGCAACACGCAGCAAGAAGAACCCTGGCAAGCGCCCATCTAAGGGTGGTTAAAGCTTAATTCAAACAGTCTCGGTAGCCTAGGCTGCCAACTGTTTGCAAGAGATAAGACACGCTCGCTTTATGCGTGTTTTCTTTTTTTTATTGAGCTCGCTGCAGCATAACTGCGCAATATTTGAATTCCGGAATTTTTCCGAATGGATCGAGCGCGGCGTTGGTTAGCAGATTGGCTGCGGCCTCGGCATAGGCAAAGGGAATGAAAACCGTGTTTGCGGGCGTGCCATTGTCAATGCGCACTTGAAGCTTGATCTCTCCGCGCCTTGACGCGACCTGCATCATCTGGCCTGCTTGTATCTTCAATTGAGCTGCCAACTCTGAGTTGATCGAGGCCGTGGCTTCGGGCTCAATCGCGTCAAGCATGCTAGCGCGGCGGGTCATGGAGCCGGTGTGCCAGTGCTCTAACTGGCGGCCGGTAATGAGGACGACAGGGAATTCGGCATCAGGCTGCTCATTGGCGGGGATGAAACCAGCGGGGACAAGTTTGATCTTTCCGTTGGCTGTGGGTACATTGTTGATGAACACGATGGGCTGGCCGGGGTCTTCTTCGCTCAGGCATGGGTAAGTCACTGAGCCTTCACGCTCTAGCCTCGCCCAAGTGATGCCTGCAATCGCGCCGTGCATGGCTTGGCGCATTTCTTCGTACACCGCACTTGCCCCGCTGCCTTGACTCTCCTCATGCTCACCCGCGTAATTCCAATTCAAACCTAGCCGCTTGGCCAGTTGCTGAATGATCCAGAGGTCGTGCTTGGCATCGCCGGGCAAAGGCAAGGCTTGGCGGCCGAGCTGCACCATGCGGTCGGTATTGCTCACCGTGCCGGTTTTTTCCGGCCAGGCGCTGGCGGGGAGCACCACATCGGCGAGCCATGCGGTTTCTGTCATGAAAATATCTTGCACCACCAGATGTTCTAGGCTCTGCAGCGCATGGCGGGCATGCGCCAAATCGGGATCACTCATCGCAGGGTTTTCGCCCACGATGTACATGCCGCGAATCTTGTGCGGATCGCTTTCCTCAGCCAGTGCTTTGTGCATGATCTCGACCACGGTGTAACCGGGTTGGTCGTCAAGCTTCGTACCCCAGAAATTCTCAAACCAGGCATGCGCGGCTGGGTTGTCCACACGTTGGTAGTTCGGCAGCATCATGGGGATCAAGCCCGCATCGCTTGCGCCTTGTACATTGTTTTGTCCACGCAACGGATGCAGCCCTGTGCCGGGGCGGCCGAGCTGCCCGGTGATCGTGACGAGCGCAATCAAGCAACGCGCGTTGTCTGTGCCATGGGTATGCTGGCTCACACCCATGCCCCAAAGAATCATCGCGCTCTTGGCTGTCGCGAAAGCCTGCGCAACCTCTCGGATGGTGGAGGCATCGATGCCGCATTGCTGCTCGACTGCCTCGGGTGAATAATGCTTGACCTGTTCTTTCAATGCTTCAAAATCTGTAGCACGCTGTGCAATAAATTCGCCGGCTACCAGCCTTTTTTCAATGATTTCGTGCATCATGGCATTGAGCAACAACACATCGGTATCGGGCTTGAATTGCAGGCTCTTCCAAGCGTGGCGGGCGATGTCGGTGCGGCGCGGGTCGGCCACAATGATCTTGGTGCCAAGTTGTGCCGCGTTTTTCATCCAGGTGGCAGCAACGGGATGGTTGGCGCTGGGATTGGAGCCAATGATGAGAATCACCTCGCTGTGCGCTACATCCTTGACTTGGTTGCTCACCGCGCCGGAGCCAACACCTTCAAGCAGCGCGGCCACGGAAGACGCATGGCACAAGCGCGTGCAGTGATCGACGTTGTTAGAGCCAAAGCCAGTGCGCACCAGCTTTTGGAAGAGATAGGCTTCTTCGTTGCTGCCTTTGGCGCTTCCAAAGCCTGCGAGAGACTTCGCGCCGTGCTGATCTCGCAAGCCTTTCAACTTGCCACCCGCTAGATTCAGCGCCTCTTCCCAAGTAGCCTCGCGAAACACTTCTCGCCAATCTGCATCGCGAGGAAGGATTTCTTTGGGCACATCCGCTTTGCGAATCAAAGGTTTTGTCAAGCGCCCTTCGTGATGCACGTAATCAAAACCAAAGCGGCCTTTGACACACAAGCGTGAATCATTCGCTGGCCCAGCGCGGCCTTCCACGCTCACGATTTTGTCGTCACGCACGTTGTAGGTGATGAGACAACCCACGCCGCAATACGGGCACACGGAATCAATTCTTTTATCCACCTTCTGTGAGCCGATTTGCGTTTTCGGCATGAGCGCCCCCGTCGGGCAGGCCTGCACACACTCGCCGCAAGCCACACAACTGCTCTCACCCATCGCATCGTCTTGATCGAACACGATCTTTGCTTGACTGCCACGCAAGGCCATACCCATCACATCATTGACCTGTACCTCACGGCAAGCCCGCACGCAGCGTGTGCATTGGATGCAGGCATCGAGATTCACGGCCATCGCTGGATGCGAAATATCCGAGACGGGTTGCTCACGGCGCAGCGCAGCCAACTCAGGGCGCACCTGCACCCTGGTTTTCGCTGCCCATTGACTCAGCTCGCCATGCGGCAGCTTGGTATCGTCTTCATGCCATCTGTAGCCCTGCTCTGGCATATCAGAGAGCAGCATCTCCAAAATCATCTTTTGGCTTTTCACAGCGCGCTCACTGGTCGCCTTGACCTTCATGCCATCAGTCGGCGCACGGCAGCAGCTCGGTGCAAGAGTGCGCTCGCCATCAATCTCCACCACACAAGCGCGGCAATTGCCATCAGCGCGCATGCCTTCTTTGAAGCAGAGATGCGGAATCTCTACACCGCTGCGCTTGGCCGCTTGCAAAATCGATTCGCCGGGAATGGCTTGTACTGATTTACCATCAAGCTCGAATGCAATCACATCACGCGCGCTCATGCGTTCACCTCTACAGCAGCCCCAGCACCTACCTCTTGCGGGAAATACTTGAACACCGATTGCATTGGATTTGGCGCAGCTTGCCCCAGCCCGCAAATGCTCGCATCCACCATCACTTGGCTCAAATCATCCAGCGTGGCGCGATCCCATTGGGCAGCTTCCATCAGCTTGGCAGATTTCTCTGTCCCCACACGGCAAGGCGTGCATTGCCCACAGCTCTCATGCGCAAAGAAACGCATCATGTTCAGCGCAGCATTTCGCGCCGTGTCATGTTGGCTGAGCACAATCACCGCCGCGCTGCCGATGAAGCAACCATAGGGTTGCAGAGTATCAAAATCCAGCGGCACATGCGAGAGCGAAGCAGGCAAAATCCCACCGCTCGCGCCACCGGGCAAATACGCATACAACTCATGCCCATCCAGCATGCCGCCACAATACTCATCAATCAATTCACGCACGTTGATACCCGCAGGCGCAAGCTTGACGCCGGGCTGCTTCACGCGGCCGCTCACGCTAAAACTCCGCAGCCCTTTGCGCCCATTGCGCCCCTGCGAAGCAAACCAATCACCGCCCTTTTCCACAATCTCGCGCACCCACCACAGTGTCTCAAAATTGTGCGCCAGCGTAGGGCGGCCAAACAAACCGACCTGCGCAATATAAGGTGGCCGCATGCGCGGCTCACCGCGCTTGCCTTCAATGCTTTCAATCATCGCGGATTCTTCGCCGCAAATATACGCACCCGCGCCGCGCCGCAATTCAATCGTCGGCAAATCCGCAAAGTGCTCGCGCAGTTTCGCCAACTCCAGCGTCAGCATCTCACGTAGCTCATGGTATTCATCGCGCAAATAAATATAAATCGCATCAATGCCCACCACATGCGCCGCAACGAGCATGCCTTCCAAAAACCGATGCGGATCGCGCTCCAAATACCATCGGTCTTTGAACGTGCCCGGCTCACCTTCGTC
>JANMFP010000276.1:0-3046 GCA_031378135.1 Variovorax sp.
GCGCTCTCAATTCAATAGCAATCCACGCAGCATTCATGCCGGCTAGATGCCAATTTCGCTCAAAACAGCCGGCTTGCGCGTCACCGCCAATTTCAAGCCAAATCACCCTCCACCCGGCATAGAATCTGCGCAGAGTGCTATCAGAAGCATAGTAAATAGCCCTCCAACGCCAGCCAGCCCATGCCGCCCCACATCATCATTCGCCCCATCCAGCCCAGCGACTTTGCGGCTTGGAAGCCGCTACTGCGAGCTACAACGCTTTCTGTGGCCGCGAGGGCGCGACTGCTTTGCCTGATCAGATCACGCAGGCCACTCTCCGATGTTTCTTTGCGGCGCTTTTTTGACAGCATTAGCCCGTGCATGCCTTGGTGGCCACGGCGCGAGTTGCGTCAAGCCAAGCTGGGAGCGAGCAGCTCGTTGGTCTGGTGCACTACCTGTTTCACCGCAGCACCACGCGGCTGCATGACGTGTGCTACCTGCAAGACCTGAACGCCCGCCCCCGCATCGCGGCCAACGCATCGCCGCAGACCATATTGCAGCCGTGTACGCCGCCGCTGCCCAGCGTGGCTGCAGCCGCGTCTACTGGACCACCCAAACCACCAACACCAGCGGCCGCGCCCTCTACGACAAACTCGCCAAGCATGCGGGGTTTATTGTGTATTCGCATGAGCTTTAGGCTATTGCTGCGCCTGCTTCAGTCAGTGCACTCGCCTATCGACTGATGAATGAGCATGCCTGCCACACTATACTTTCGTAACAAATACCACCTATGAAACTCATTGACAACATCAACGACCTGCTGGGCGACGACATCAAGCAGTCAGTGCAGCCGGGTGCGCGGCTCAAAATCGCCGCATCGTGCTTTTCCATTTACGCCTACGAGGCTTTGAAGCACGAGTTGGCGTCGGTGGAGTCATTTGAGTTCATCTTTACATCTCCCACGTTCATGCCAGATGAGGTAACCGATGCCGCCAAAAAAGAGCGGCGCGAGTTTCACATTCCAAAGTCACCCTCTGAAACCCGCAGCGAACGCAGCTTCTACGGTACTGAATTCGAAGTACAGCTCAAAAACAAGCTGACCCAACGCGCCATTGCGCGCGAATGTGCCGACTGGATGCGCCGCAAAGCCAAGTTTCGTTCCAACAGTGGCGTGGCCCCGATGCAGCAGTTTGCAGCGGTACAGACCGCTGTCCCCGTAGCACCTAATGTGGTGTATTTGCCTCTGCACGGCTTTACTGCGGCGGATTTAGGCTACCAGCGCGGCAATGCGGTGTCCAATATTGTTAACAAGTTCGACGAGCCCACTAACACCAGCGTATATCTCAGCGTCTTCGACCAGATATGGGCTGATCCCGAAAAGCTGACGGACGTGACCAGCTTGGTGTGCGAGCACATTGCATCTGTCTACCAAGAGAACTCGCCCGAGCGCATCTATTTCCTGATGCTCTACAACATCTTCAATGAGTTCCTGGAGGACCTGAACGAAGACGTGCTGCCCAACGACCGCACAGGCTATTTGGATACATTGGTATGGCAGAAGCTGTTTAACTTTCAGCGTGATGCTGCCACCGGCATCATCAACAAACTGGAAACCTACAACGGCTGCATCTTGGCTGACAGCGTGGGCCTGGGCAAAACTTTCACTGCGCTGGCCGTCATCAAGTATTACGAGCTTCGCAATCGCTCCGTGCTGGTGTTGTGCCCGAAGAAGCTGGCCGATAACTGGCTCACCTACAACCGAAACCTCAAAACCAACATCTTCGCCAAGGATCGGTTCAATTACGAAGTGCTGTGCCACACCGATTTGCAGCGCACCAGTGGCGAATCCTTCGGCACGCCACTCAATCGGGTGAACTGGGGCAATTACGACCTGGTGGTGATCGACGAATCACACAACTTCCGCAACAACGATGTCTACAAGGACAAAGAGACGCGCTACCAAAAGCTGATGAACACGGTCATCAAACAGGGCGTCAAAACCAAGGTGCTGATGCTGTCTGCAACGCCGGTCAACAACCGCTTTAACGATCTGCGCAACCAGCTTGCCCTAGCCTATGAAGGCAACTCAGGTCTGCTGGGCGACAAACTGCGCACTGAAAAAGACATTGAAGAGATATTCCGCCGCGCTCAAGCTGCGTTCAATCAATGGACCAAGTTGCCGCCCGAAGAGCGAACTGCCCACGCCATCTTGGCTGCACTGGACTTTGACTTTTTCGAGTTGCTGGACAGCGTCACCATTGCCCGGTCACGCAAGCACATCGAGACGTTTTACGACACCAAGGATGTTGGCACTTTTCCCGAACGCCTCAAGCCGTTGTCGTTTCACTGCCCGCTGACTCAGCGCACCGATGTCATTGGCTTCAACGACATCTTCAACCAGCTCAGCCTGTTGAAACTGGCCGTGTATGCGCCCGTGAGCTACATCCTGCCCAGCCGCGTCAAGAAGTACGAAGACATGTACGACACCGAGGTGGCCGGCGGCGGCGGCAAACTCAAACAAGCCGACCGCGAAAAAAGCTTGCAAGCGCTGATGACTGTTAACTTGCTCAAACGGCTGGAAAGCTCGGTCGCATCGTTCCGCCTCACGTTGCAAAGTCTGCAAAACAACCACCAAAACGCGTTAGCGAAGATCACTGCATTCAAAAAGTCAGGCAAGGCTGCCAGGTTCACCGACCACACGCCGGACTTTGAAGATGCCGACTTTGACGACGAGCTGTTGCCAGAGTTCGATGATGAACAGGCCGACGAGCGCGGTTCAACGGGTGGCAAGGTGCAAATCGATTTGGGTGATATGGACTTGCAGTCCTGGGAGCACGACCTGGGCTCTGACCTAGCCGTTATTGACGGGCTCTTGGCTGAAATGGCCAAAATCACCCCGGCTGACGATGCCAAGCTCCAACACCTGAAAGCGCAGATCGAGCAGAAGCTGGCGCACCCCTTCAACCCCGGCAACCGCAAGCTGCTGATATTCACTGCGTTCGCGGACACCGCCAACTACCTGTACGACAACTTGGCACCGGGCCTGTTCCAAAAGCACGGCATCCAC
>JANMFP010000293.1:0-3170 GCA_031378135.1 Variovorax sp.
GGGCGGTAAGCTGCTTCGCTTGCAGGGCGAGATGGTTGAGGTGCTCGAACGTTTGAAACAAACTTTCGGTGCGTTTGAATTGCACAGCCATGAAGAAACTGGCAACGCTTGGAGCTATGCGCGTGATCGAGCCGTGATGCGTTGGTGCAAGGAGAGCGGTACGGCTTGGCATCAAGCGCCGAGTAATGCCGTGGTGCGGCGGTTGCTGTCGCATGGCGAGGGGCGCAACAAATGGAGCGCGCACTGGGCAGCGCGGATGAACGAGGCCCCGCTGCCATCGCCGCAAAATGTGCCTTGGCTAAAGTTGATGCCAACGGCATTGCAAGATTGCGGCGAGCTGGGCGCAGAGGATTTAAATGTGGTGGGCGAAGTGTCTGATCAGATCCAACGCGGAGGGCGATTGCAAGCCGAAGAAGAACTGTTTTCTTTTCTGCACACGCGCGGCCAATACTATCGCTCGGAGATGGCTAACCCCGAGGGCGGCGCGCTGGCTTGCTCGCGCATTTCGCCGTATTTGGCTTGGGGGCATCTCTCGATCAAAGAGGCGGTGTACGCCACATGGGCGCGGCGGCAACAGCTCTTGGCTCTACCCGCGCCAGAGCGGCCAGTAGGCTATTTGCAATCGCTCAAAAGCTTTGAAGGGCGGCTGCATTGGCATTGCCACTTTATTCAAAAGCTAGAAAGCGAGCCCGAGATTGAATGGCGCAATGTGCATCGCGGGTTTATTGGCATGCGCAACGAAGGCGAGTTGAGTGAAGAAGAATCAAAGCGCCTGAGCGCGTGGATTGAAGGGCGCACGGGCTATCCCTTCATCGATGCTTGCATGCGCAGCTTGCAAGCTACAGGCTGGATCAACTTTCGCATGCGCGCGATGTTGATGAGCTTTGCCAGCTACCAGCTCTGGCTGCATTGGCGCCATAGCGGCTTGCATCTGGCGCGGCTGTTTACAGATTACGAACCCGGCATCCATTGGAGCCAATGCCAAATGCAAAGCGGCGTGACAGGCATCAACACGGTGCGCATTTACAACCCCGTTAAGCAAAGCCAAGACCAAGATCCAGCGGGGCATTTCATTCGGCGCTGGGTGCCGGAGTTGCGAGGCGTGGAGGCTGCGTTCATTCACGAGCCGTGGAGTTCATTTAATCCGCCGGCAGATTACCCTCAGCCCATCGTTGAGTTGCAAAGCGCCACGCGTGAGGCCAAGGAAAAGATTTATGGCTGGAAGAATCGCCCCGGCATTCGTGAAACTGCAGCCAAGGTGTACAACAAACATGGTTCGCGCAATCCGGCGCGCGAGGGCGTGCAACGAAGGAGAAAACCTTCCGCAGTGGCAGCGATGGTGGCAGCCGTTGAGGACGAACAACAGGCAAGCTTCGATTTTTAAGTTGTACATGGACTTCCACCGCTTTTGCACAGGCTTATCCACAGGCTGCGCGAAAAGCTGCCGCACAATCAAGCCATGTCTGCTGAACTCACCGTGACCGACGACGAATACGCTGCGTCGGCTCAATACACCTCTTCTCCTTCCACCGATTTTTCAAGCGACGATTTGATCGCCCAGCTTCGCGTGCCGCCGCATAGCGTCGAAGCGGAATCCAGCGTGCTCGGTGGTCTGCTGCTTGACAACGGCGCTTGGGATCGCGTGAGCGATTTGCTGGTTGATTCGGATTTTTATCGTTACGAGCATCGCTTGATTTATGCGGCGATGGCCCATTTGATCAATGGCAGCAAGCCCGCGGATGTGATCACTGTTTATGAGCGCCTGCAATCCGAAGGCAAAGCTGAAGAAATCGGCGGCTTGATTTACCTCAACAGCCTCGCGCAATACGTGCCCAGCGCAGGCAACATTCGCCGCTATGCCGAGATCGTGCGTGAGCGCTCCATTTTGCGCAAGCTCGTCGGTGCGAGCGATGAAATCTCTAGCAGTGCCTTCACCACCAAAGGCCGCCCGGTAGCGGAGATTTTGGATGAAGCAGAGCGCAAAATTTTTGCGATTGGTGAGGAAGGCTCGCGCCTCAAACAAGGCTTCCATTCGATGGAAAGCTTGGTCGTGCAATTGCTCGACCGCGTAGAAGAGATGTCGAAAAACCCCAACGACATCACCGGCGTTCCCACTGGCTTTTACGACTTTGACAAGATGACTTCTGGTATGCAAGCTGGAGATTTGATTGTTCTGGCAGCTCGCCCTTCGATGGGCAAAACGGCTATGGCGATCAACATTGCCGAGCATGTCGCGCTCAATGAAGGTCTGCCGGTCGCTGTGTTCTCCATGGAGATGGGAGCATCTCAACTCGCGGTACGTATCGTCGGCTCGATTGGGCGGATTGACCAAGGGCATTTGCGCACGGGTAAATTGAATGACGATGAATGGCCACGCTTGGTTGAAGCGATTGAAAAGCTGCGTAATATCTCGCTACACATTGATGAAACACCGGGCCTGACGGCTTCTGAGCTGCGCGCCAACGCACGGCGCTTGGCGCGGCAAATGGGCGGCAAGCTCGGCCTGATCGTGGTGGATTATTTGCAACTCATGAGCGGCAATAGAGGCAGCGATGGCGACAATCGCGCCACTGAACTCGGTGAGATTTCTCGAGGCCTGAAAATGCTCGCCAAAGAATTGCAATGCCCGGTGATCGCGCTCTCGCAGCTCAATCGCGGCGTAGAACAGCGCACCGACAAGCGCCCGATGATGAGCGACTTGCGCGAATCTGGCGCGATTGAGCAAGATGCTGATGTGATCATGTTCATCTACCGCGACGATTACTACAACAAAGACAGCAAGGAACCCGGCGTGGCCGAGATCATCATCGCCAAACAGCGTAACGGCCCGACGGGTACATGCAAACTCGCCTTCTTGAAGCCGATCACGAAGTTTGAGAATTTGGCGCCAGGATACGGCTCGTCAGGCGATTTTTAGACCGCTGTAGCGTCAAGCTTGGGCATTCAACACAAGAGTAACCACGAAGCCTTTGCCCTCGGTAGATTCAATACTGAGCTTTCCGCGATGCGCCGCTGCAACGCGCTCTGCCAACCACAAACCCATACCAACGGCTCCACTGGTGCTTTCGCTTTGCGCCTGTAATTCAGACTGCAATGCAAGCAAACGATCAGGGCTCACCCCAGGCCCGTCGTCAGCAATCACAAGCACGTTGTTGCGCGGCGTGCTGACA
>JANMFP010000294.1:0-1919 GCA_031378135.1 Variovorax sp.
TCGCAATTTATCGGCGTATGAATCGATGGGTGTCTCGGTGTGGCCGGATGCATCGCCTGAAGAATTCGCGGGGCCGCTCGCGGGTTTTCTCACGGGGCTCGAGCGCTGCGAATCGCCCTATTTGCTCACCGTGCCATGCGACACGCCACTGTTTCCGCTGGATTTGGCGCAGCGCTTGATGCAAGCGCTTGAAGCCGAGCAAGCGGATTTCGCAGTGGCTTGCGCGCCCGAACTGAGCAGCACAGGCGAATCACGCACGCGGCCCCAGCCCGTGTTCTGTTTGATGAAAGCAGATCTGATGGAAAGCTTGGTCGCGTTCACGCAAAGCGGTGGCCGAAAAATTGATGCATGGACAGCGCAGCACCGTGTGGCGCATGTGGCCTTTGATGGCGTGCAAGATGATCCCAAAGCATTTGCTAATGTGAACACGCTGCAAGAGCTGTATGCGCTTGAGTAATTTCGCGACTATAAAATATCACCATGACACAAAAAATCATCCCCATCCAAAACCTTCGCTCTGCCAACATCACCGAAGGCAAGAGCCGCGCGCCCAATCGCTCCATGTATTACGGCATGGGTTACAAAGAGACCGATTTCGGCAAGCCGATGGTTGGCGTGGCCAATGGCCACAGCACGATCACGCCTTGCAACAGTGGCTTGCAAAAGCTGGCCGATGCCGCGATTGCAGGCATTGAGGAAGCCGGTGGCAACGCGCAAGTCTTCGGTACACCCACGATTTCTGATGGCATGGCCATGGGCACGGAAGGCATGAAGTATTCACTGGTGAGCCGCGAGGTGATCTCGGATTGCATCGAAACCTGCGTACAAGGCCAGTGGATGGATGGCGTCGTCGTCGTGGGCGGTTGCGACAAGAATATGCCCGGCGGCCTGATGGGCATGCTGCGCGCCAATGTGCCCGCGATTTATGTGTATGGCGGCACGATTCTCCCAGGCAAATACAAAGGCCAAGACCTCAACATCGTGAGCGTGTTTGAAGCGGTGGGGCAAAACGCTGCAGGCAATATGAGCGATGAAGATTTGCGCGAAATTGAAATGCGGGCCATCCCCGGCACGGGCTCATGCGGCGGCATGTACACAGCCAACACCATGAGCTCATCGTTCGAGGCGCTCGGTATCTCCCTGCCCTATTCCTCCACCATGGCCAATCCGCATGACGAGAAGCAAAACTCTGCCAAAGAATCCGCCAAAGTACTGATTGAAGCCATCAAAAAAGACATCAAACCACGCGACATCGTGACGAAAAAGGCGATTGAAAACGCCATCGCCGTCATCATGGCCACGGGCGGCTCAACCAATGCCGTGCTGCACTTTTTAGCCATTGCTCACACCGCAGGCGTCGAGTGGACGATTGACGATTTCGAGCGCATGCGCAAAAAAGTCCCTGTCATTTGCGACCTCAAGCCCTCCGGCAAATACCTCGCCGTTGATCTGCACCAAGCCGGCGGCATCCCGCAAGTCATGAAGATTTTGCTCAACGCTGGCCTCCTGCATGGCGACTGCATCACCATCACCGGCCAAACGATCGCCGAAGTCTTGAAAGACGTGCCCGATCAGCCCCGTGCCGACCAAGATTGCATCCGCCCCATCGACAAACCCATCTACAAAGAAGGTCATCTGGCGATCCTCAAAGGCAATCTGAGCCCTGAAGGCGCGGTGGCCAAAATCACCGGCCTCAAAAACCCAGTCATGACTGGCCCCGCCAAATGCTTTGACGATGAGCAATCTGCGCTCGCCGCCATTCTTGCCGGCAAAATCACCCACGGCGACGTGATGATCCTGCGCTACCTCGGCCCCAAAGGCGGCCCCGGTATGCCCGAAATGCTCGCCCCAACAGGCGCACTCATCGGCGCAGGCCTCGGCGAAACGGTGGGCCTCA
The DNA here is from genome assembly GCA_031378135.1 of Variovorax sp. Lineage (GTDB taxonomy): Bacteria > Pseudomonadota > Gammaproteobacteria > Burkholderiales > Burkholderiaceae_C > JANMDU01. The sequence continues at coordinate 1,898 of JANMFP010000294.1, forward strand.
TCACCGATGGCCGCTTCTCCGG
>JANMFP010000302.1:0-7063 GCA_031378135.1 Variovorax sp.
CCCCAGCATCCAGCGAGCATCCGAAAGCCATGATCGCCGCCATACCCATGCCAGCCCCATCAATGCCAAGAGCTGCAGCAAACCCGTGCGCGAGCCAGACAAGGCATTCACAAAAGCCAACAACGCGATTGCTGCAAAAGCGCTTAAATACAAAAGACGCTGCCTAGGTGTGCTGGGGCGAATCCGCGCGCAAACCAGTGCAAGTATTCCCATGGTCAAAAGCGTAGCCAACTGATTGCGCTGCCTCAGGTTTGCAACTATTTCCCCAAATGCAGCTTCAACAATCCAAGGCGACAAAAAAGCCGCCATCCCAAAAAACTGCAAAACACCCGCACTCGCACTCACCAGCGCAGCCAACACCAAACCTTGCCGCCAAGCTTTTTGATCAAATTGGCAAAAAAGAAAGATGCCCAGCACACACCCTGCAGCGAGCCAAGCACCCAATTGAGCCACTGGCCCCCATATAGCTCCAGCTAACCACGGTATCGAAAAAACTATACCTAACAAAAACGCTTTAGATTGCATTTACAAAAGTATCAACGCCGACCGTAACGGAATTCGCTGATCATGTTGACGTCGGAAATCACCTCGGGTTGGCGTCCTCTCGTTTTGGCATCCTGCTGCACATCATAGAAAGGCGACGTCAGAAACTGTTCTGGGCGCTTGCTGGTGGATGCGAAAGCCGGTTGCCCGGCGATCATCAACACCTTGTATTTTTCCATAGCCGCTTGGGATTTAGGAAGCGCCGTAAAGTCCCATTCTGCAGCGTATACAAAGTTGTTGTAGCGTCGCGCATATGGAAACACATGAGCCGCTGTCTTCAAGGCATCCAACGAGCCCGTCGCATTAAACGCTAAAACCGCACCGGGTAATAAGCGCTGCTTCAAGATCGCCAAATACTCTTGCGACAATAAAAGTGTCGCGTTATTACGCCAATGGAAGGTTGTATTCATGAAGATCAAATCGTACTTTTGATCTGGATTGAGCTTGAGCCAACGCCGCGCATCGTGAATATGTAAACTGACTCGCGGATCGTTAAGAGCGGCTTTCTGAGCGGGGTAGTCATCAATCGCTTTCACATATCCAGGATTGATTTCAATCACATCAATATGCTCAACCCCAGGAAACTCGCGGACCAAAGCGAGCCAAGAGCCAATAGACAAACCCACCATCAAGACCCTTTTAGGCTGCGGGTGCAAAGCCATCATCAATAGTGGACGATTCAAGCCGTTGCTGTTAATTTCCAAACTAAGGTTCGATGTACCGTCATAGACATTGCCGCCCATGACCACATCACCTCCTTTATCCTTCTTATAAATGCTCACGATACCTTGGCGAGTTTCAATAATTTTCGAAATGGGCTGCTCTGGAGTAGATTTAACCTTTTGCAGCAACCAATCTTTAGGCATCAACACATGTGATGTGATCAGAAATGATGCAAATAATCCAGCCGCGCCTGCCATCTTAAAAAAATGTGTGTTCACGATACGCATATAAATCAAAGCGGTAGCGAAACTAGAAGCAGCCAAAATAAACACAACTTGCTGCGTTGCGAAGTATTGCAAAAAAACGTATCCACACACCAATGGCCCCAAAGCTGCACCCGCCACGTTAGAGCAATAGACGCCCGAAAAGTGCTTACCAATTTCTGCATTTGAAGCAGTCGAAGCTTGCGGGGAATCAACACCCAAGTGATGCACGATCGGAAACATCACAGACAAAGAAAACGAACTGATTGCTATCAAGAAAAATCCTACCCAGCTCATGAATACGCTGCCTTGAGAAACAGCATAGATAGCAGGAGCGATTACGATAATTACAGCCGTAAGACTTAACCACATCACACATTGCTTGAGCAACGGCGTGCGGGTAATGTGCTTCTCACACAAGCGCTTGCCGTGCCATGCGCCAACAGCTATTCCTGTCAAAAATCCTGACAACACGTATCCAAAAGAGTAAGGATCACCTTGCCAAGCAAACCCGACATAGCGAACCCAAAAAATCTCTACGCACAAGCTGATAAACCCGGTAAAAAAAGCCAGCACATGAATCGGATTCAAAGCTCTCATGATGCGGCTACCTCTCTCGTTGCGCCCTTAAACTTCAGCTCAAGTAACACAATGCAGGCTACGCTGGCGTTAATTGCCGCCGCCAAATAGCAAGTTTGTTGCAAATTGAGTGTTTGAAACAAATAATGAGGCGCTGCATATGCCCCCGCTGCCGCGCCTAAGGTATTTGCGAAATACAGCTTACCAACCGCACTACCCATGTTGCCTGTTTTTTCTTGAAATACCAAAGAAATAATAGGCAGCGTCATACCCATAAGCACAGTGGGAATCAGAAGCACTAAAAATACGACAACGATGGTGATGCTCAACCCAAGCGCGCCGGGAAGCAAAGTCCAGTTCGTTACCGCGCCAATGATGGCAACGCTCGTTAAACCGTAAAGACACAGGGCGACTTCAGTCAGCGCATAAAGCTTCACTTTGTGCGCGGTATAACGATCCGATAGCCAGCCGCCCAATGCGCCACCGATGCCGATTCCGAGCATGAAGCAAGAAACAATGATGGTCACAGAATCCATATCCACGCCTACAGCGGCATACAGCGCGCGATTCCAGCAAAGCTGATAAATCAACGCTGCAACGCCAGACAAAAAGAAACTGAATATCAATACATAATCTGATTTGTGCTGGTTGAAATTGAATGACTTGATCATTGATTTAATTCCTACTTTACGCCGGTTTGATCAGACCAAATGGAGCACAAATTCGCGCTCTTTTTTTGATCGTAATCGACTGCTTTGCTAGCACTGCTATATACCCAACGGGTTGATGTTTTCCAATTAGCATCTCGCCAATTTACAAAGTTGCTGCCTTTGGTTTCTACGGCAGCTAGATCAGTTAGCAAATCGAAATACACAGATGTCGTCATCGGCTGACTAGCGCGTGATTTCAAGCGCACATAAGATGTTGGGTTTTTTTCAATCGCTTGAGGATTGGCCCATACAAATGCCGGAATCCAAAATGAGTTGGCTGTCAGGCGACTCGGTGAACTTAATTTACAGCCTTTTTGCATTACGTCTTCGCCGTGATCAGAAGAATATATCATCACTGCTGGCGCTCTTGCGCTGTCAAGCTTACGAATAATGTTATTCAAAAAATGATCGGTGTATAGCGTGGTGTTGTCATATGAATTGCTCATCGCAATCTTTTTTTCATCTTTTTCATCTCGGGTCAGACTCGTTCGGTCTGAAAAAGAGTATTGCTTGAATTCATCAGGATAACGAAAGTCGTAGTTGAAATGGCTGCCCAGTGTGTGCAAAACGATCAGTTTTTTCCCCGGTTTAGCAAGCACATCGTCCAACACGGGCAAAAGTACTTCATCGTGGTTGCCGCGAGCCGAATAACTCACTGGATTCAAATAGCGCGAATGCTGCGCCTCCATCGCGTAAAAAGCAATTGGACTGTCATGTTCTCCTCTGGCTGACTGATTTGACAGCCAATACGTGGCGTAACCTAGCTTTCCAAAAAGTGAAACAAAAGAAGGCTCGGCCAATGGATCTGGTTTCCTGTCGCCTTGGATGAATGGCCTTCTCGAAATCATTTGAGGCACCGCATCACGCGTTGCATTGGAACGCGTCACAACATCTTTCAAAACAATCAGATCATTGCGTGCGCTCAGTTGGGGTGTTGTATTGCGCTCGTAGCCATACAAGCCCCAGCGCGCAGCTTGCGCTGATTCGCCGATGACGAGCACTACGATCTCTGGTGCGAGCGAGCTGTCTTGCTTCTCTTCAAAATCGAATTGATCCACTTGCACACGCAGCTTTCTAATCGCTTGCCGCTCAGTCTGGTATTCAGCAGCTGAAAGTATCAAATCCAAAGGATAAACCGCCACCCATTTGTCTATCCAAGGCAGATGAATATGGTCTGCAAACGGCTTCTGCTCAGCGGCTGGAGATTGGGCTGCGGCTTTGTTGAAGAAGACAAACAGTGTTAAGCCTGCAGCACAGAGAGTGATGAGCAGCCACAAGCGTACTTTGCGATGAATGCTGATCTGGTGTTTGTGCGTCACAAAAATCCCAAAACCAATCAACGCAAGGCACAACAAAGTACCACCTACAAAAGGTAGCCCGAAGACCGATACGAAACTGTGCAGCTCTTGCACATCCGTTTCGGCAAACATGCTGTAGAAATAGCTTGTGATCGGCGTTTGGTAGGTCGTGCGCAAATACAAGCTTGGAAACAACCAGATCGCTGGAACCAGCGCCAATCCCAGACCCATCCAGATTTTGGGAAACATCGCAAACCACAACAACCAAAAGCTCACACCATAAACAATCGCTTCAAGGTATTCCAGCTTGCCAGCCATCGACACTAAGCTGGCAAACAACACATTGGGCGAGCACAATAAAGCGAACAGAGCGAAAAACAAGAACCAACTCCACAGCTGGGGCCGATGCTCTGGAGAAACAAAGTGCCTGAACCAGCTCGCGGTCGGCGATAACTTAACTGATTTCAGCATGTTTGTGCAATGTATCCAAGCGAGCAACGCGCTAACTAAAAGCCATCACCTTGGATAAATCCAGCTATTTCTCCGTTAGGCGTAAGCACCGCAATCCAGTCTTTGCGAGCCTTGATAGGGAGATATTTAAGTTGATCCAATGGCTGCTTCAATTTGGCAGCGATCTTTCCTATGGCTTCTTTTTGCTGAGGATGCCGGGCTACAAAATCCGTGACTTTGCGTGCTCTTTCAAGTGTTTTACTGGAGGTTTTATCATCAAATGGCAAATAGAAATCAGGGCGCTCGCCATAATCTGCGCCTCCTGAAAGAGCGGCAAACAATACTGCATTGCGCTCTTCGGTATCTTTTGGCTGGCGCAAGGCCACGACCTGCGGGCCTTTGAAAAAACCAGAAGCCAACTCTTCGGGCAACTTGCTCGTATCCGCACCCCGAAGATCGTTCAGCGAAACAACCTTGAATCGATCGAATTCATGCGGTAAATACAAAGGGCGCACGTCCCAAAGTGTCCATAAACCATAGAGCAACGCTGCCATTTGCACCAAAGCCACCAAGCCCAAATCAAAGAACAATTCGCGTTTTGATTTTTGTGGATTGAACAACACCAAAGTCAGCAATGGCCCGCAGACAATGTCGACAATCACAATCAACAAAAACAACTCTGTACCGCCAGCCATATCGCGGTATGAGCCAGGGAACCACAGGCCAAATACCAATGCGGCTGCAATCAACGCAACCAAAACGCTGAAAGAGAAATGAGCAGCGGCAGCGAATGCAGCAGCTTTGTATCTTGGTGAAATCGTCATGCCTCGATTGTGCCCAATTGCAAAAGAGCTTTACCGAATAAAGTCAACGACATTCAGCTGGTGAGAATCGTGCCAGCACACCATTAGCAACCACTGGAATCGTTACGCCTAGATTTCTAGAAGCAGCATTTGCTGTTGAGTTGCCTGCGCCCACGCAGCCCCAGTCTATTGAGCCTGAGTTTCCTGCACCCCAAGCAGCCGCAATCGTTTGTGCAGCGCCAGTGCCTGTGCGAATCCGAGGATGCAGTTGCAATTCGTTATTCGCTCCCAAACCACCCACGCTGAGCGCGTCGTATTTGATCGTAATATTGTCACCCGCATCCCCAGTGGCAGCTGCAGTCAGCGCAACGCCTGCGGCATTAGAGAACAGTACCGAAGTCACAAATTTACTTGTAGCACCAGCGCCTGCTGTACAAGGTGCGGTGCCGCCGGTCTGTATATTCCACGCACAAACAATACGTTGATAGTCAGCGAGAGCAGCAGCCCCATCTGTTCCAAGCATTTGTCGTGCAGGTTGGCTTAATTGAAACCCTTCAGAGATGCGAGTACGAATCGTGAAGTCTTGATAGGCTGGTAAAGCTATGGCGGCAAGAATACCGATGATTGCAACAACGATCATCAACTCTATGAGAGTAAAGCCATATTGGATTGCTTGTTTCATGGTCACACTTTCACGTTAATTCAAAAAAAAGAGCGCCTGGGCGCTCTTTTTTAGAGTTTAAATTATTAAACTGAATCTATTAACGGCACTCAGCAGGAGCAAATTTAGCTAAGACACCAGCGTTGCCTGTTACTGCAGGTGGAACATATTCGCCGCCTGTAAAACGTGCGGCAGCGGTTGTGCTGGTGCTTGATACACAGGCCCAATCAATCGTTCCAGACAAGCCATTGGTCCAAGCTGTAGCCATCGTCAAGATGCCAGCGGCAGAACCAGTCGTGCGAACCAGAGGGTGCAACTGAATAAGGTTGGCCGTTGCAGCGATACCACCGACTGTGGCTGCATTGTATGTAATGGTAATATTCTGACCACCAGCGCCGGTACCAGCGTTCGCCGCGAGGGCTGCGCCAGCAGCGTTAGAGAACAAAATACTGTTTACGAACTTGCTATTTGCACCAGTAGAGCCAGCTTGTAAATTCCAAGCGTCCACGTAACGAGCAAAGTCTGCAGCGGCTGCAGAACCATCAACCGCCAAGCCAGCACGAGCAGGCTGAGCCAACTGAAAGCCTTCGGTAACGCGGGTACGCACCGTGTAGTCTTGATACGCTGGCAATGCGATAGCAGCCAAAATACCGATAATCGCAACGACGATCATCAGTTCGATGAGGGTGAAACCCTTTTGAATAGCACGCTTCATAAAATTCTCCTGTTTGGTTAAAAAAGCTAAGATGAGTTGCAATGGCCGTGCCAACTGCTCATTCCTCTTGAGGCTGTTGCTTTTGCTTCATTTTTGAAGCTTTTTTGTTGATTGCGTCACGTTTATCAAGCTTTCACCCACCTGTAAGAATTTGTATGCGTTGTTGGCTGACATTTTTGTCAATCCGAAAATGTCGCACTGACACAAACTGACAGTTTTTCTAGCCTTTTTCGCATTGAGAGAACAGCTTTGTCTTTGCTGATGAGGTGCACTTTCTCAATTTTTCCATCTCTGCTGATTTGGCCCGCGAGATGGCAGGCCAGATCGATGAAGACTTGATCGTCTGCGTCTTTGCAGGTGTAGGGGGCTTTGGGGATG
>JANMFP010000322.1:0-12713 GCA_031378135.1 Variovorax sp.
GTTAGCATCGGCATCGCTGTGAGTTCGTAGGCAAAGGTAGCGGCGCGCACCTTGTCGTAGCCCTCTTCCATCTTGCGCACCATCATCTCTACCGCAATGATCGCATCGTCCACAAGTAGCCCGAGCGCGATGATGAGCGAGCCGAGTGAGATTTTGTGCAGCCCCAAGCCGAAATACCACATCGCTAAAAACGTGACGGCCAGCACCAGCGGAATCGTGATGCCAACCACCAAGCCGGGGCGCATATCAAGGTAATAGCGCTTGAAGAAGGGCACATGCTTGCCACGGCTGTGAAATCCAAGCGCAATAAAACTCACCGCGAGCACGATGATCACGGCTTCAATCAGCACCGCGACGAATTCATTCACAGACTTTGCGACCGCTTTAGGCTGATCTTGAATCTGCGCCAACTCCGCGCCGATGGGCAGCGTTTTTTCAATCTTGTCAGTCGCGACTTTGAGCGCTTTGCCCAGAGCAATAATATCTCCGCCCTTAGCCATGCTCACACCCAGCACGATCACTTCCTGGCCGGTCACCTTGCCGGTCGCCACACCATTTTTGATTTCACGCGCCGTACTTCGCACTTTGACTTGCGCAGGATCCATGTAGCCGCGCCGAATATCCGCAATATCGCCCAGCCGAATTTGCGCCGCACCAGCGCCGCCAGCCACATTGCCACCCGCACCACCGCGAATCGGCATGGCTTTGAGCTGATCTAAATCATTGAACTGCCCGCCCACGCGCACTTGCAAAACATCTTGTGGCGTCGTCATCACGCCCGCTGGCTCAATAGCGTTTTGCGCATTGAGCTGCGCAATCACACTGCTCAAATCCAGCCCCAATTGCGCCAGCCTCTTTTGCGATATTTCTACATAGAGTTTTTCATCTTGTTGGCCAAAGAGCTCGACTTTCGACACATCTTTCACGCGCAACAACTGCTGGCGGACGCTATCGGCAAATTCTTTGGCTTGAGCCGGGCTGAAGCCATCCGTTTTGAGCGCATACATCACGCCAAACACATCGCCGAATTCATCGTTAAAAAACGGCCCAATCACGCCTGCGGGCAAGGTGCCGCGAATATCGCCCACCTTCTTGCGCACGCTGTACCAAATATTCGGTACATCTTTAGGCGGCCCATTGTCTTTCACCTGAAAAATAATCAGCGCCTCGCCAGGCTTGGCATACGAGCGAATCTTGTCCGCCAGCGGTACTTCTTGCAGCGTCTTCTCAATCTTGTCGAGCACTTGCTCGCTCACCTGCTGCGCAGTCGCACCCGGATAAAACAAGCGAATCGCCATCACCCGAAAGGTGAAAGGCGGATCCTCATCTTGCCCGAGTTGAAAGTATGCCGCTGCGCCCAAGAGAAGTAACACAACCATCAAATAGCGCGTGAGCGCAGGATGATCGAGCGCCCATTTAGACAGATTAAAACGCGAGCTGGGTTGAACTGAAGCGCCCGCCTGCGCGCTAGAAGTGATGTGAGAATCGGTCATATTGATCTCACTTCTTTGCTGTGTCTGTGTTCGCGCCTGCCGCTGCGTCACTCTTTACTACTGATTTAATAGCACTCTGCGCAGGTAATACGCCGGCTACCTGCCCTTTTTCATTAAAAACAATCACTTTAAGACCGGGTGAGAGCACATGAATACCCGCACTCACCACCGCATCGCCTAGCTTCAAGCCTGAAGCAATCACAGCTTCGTTGCCATCAGCTGTGGCCACTTGCACATTGACGGGATTGACCGTCATCGTCGTTTTATCAAGCAGCCAAACTTGCGAGACGCCTTGCGCACTTTGCATCAAGCTACTGGTCGGTAGTTTGATCGCTTGCACGCCTGTTTGCGCTGCGTTGGGGTAGACATACACTGTTGCGCCCAGCGGTAGATTGGCGCTTGCGTCCAATGCCAGCTTCGCTTGATACGTGCGTGTGAGCGGATCGGCGCTGGCGGCGAGCTCACGAATCTTTCCATTGATTGCGCTTGATGCACTAGACGCGGATGGTTCCGTCCAGCTCCGCGCCCGAGCTGTGGTACCTACGGCGACGCTGGAGAGCCTGTCTTCGGGCACGTTAAACACCACATCGCGCGGCCCATCTTGCGCAACGCGCACCACTGGGCTGCCCGGGCTTACCACCTGCCCCACCTCAGCATCTACCGCCATAACAATGCCAGATATATCTGCCACCAAATTCGCATAGCCTACTTGGTTGCCACTGCTCGCCAATTGAGCTTGCGCCTGAGCCACTTGAGCCTGCGCCGCTTTCAAGGCCGTCTCGCGCCGCTCCAGTTCTGCGCCGCTGATGAAGTTTTGCTCTTTGAGGCTTTGGAAGCGCTTGAAATCCGCTGCTGCTAAATCGCGATTGGTTGATGCGGCGGCCAATGCGGCACGCGCTGCATCAGCGCCCAGCTTGTAATCCTGCGGATCAAGCTGCGCCAATATTTGCCCCGCTTTCACGCGCTGGCCCACTTCCGCCTGCCGCTTGATGATCTTGCCACCCACCCGAAAGCCCAGCCGCGACTCCACCCTCGCACGCACTTCGCCAGAATATTCCTCGCTGGCCGACAGGCCACTCGCACCCACCGTAAAAATCTTCACCGCCCGCACAGGCTCTGGGGCTGGGGCAGGTTTGGAGCAGGCTGCAAACACCGCCAAAGACGCTAGAGCGCTGATCAGCGCTATTTTTTTGATAGCTACCTGCGTATATTCTTTGCCGGCTACTGGGCGATTGAGCATGTATTTCTCCGAAATGTGGGCTTGAACTGATCTCACCCTCAATGCTGCTGAGGCAATGGGTGAATAGTTAATGACTGACTGGTTAGTAATCTATCGGATTGTGGAGGCTTTGTCAACTTATGCGAGCCAACACACCTCGCGAATCAAATTCAACATGGATTGATAGCAAACTGGTCAATATCAATGCGCGGCGCGAACATATCAATTTTTAAGATGTCAGAGCTTGAATGCAAAAAACCCTTGGCGGGCAGCCAAGGGTTGGTGTAAATCTGGATGAACCGAGGTTAACGCTTGCGTTTCGGTTCAATCGTCCACAGAAAGAAGCGTGCCTTGACGCAATATATAGTAATTCGATGTCGACATTGAGTTAAAAATTTGTAGATTGATAGATCGAAATTCTGGCGTTTCTCTGTCGGCTGCGCGATATGTTTCGCCGTAGCTTCCGCCTTGCAGAGCACTCGAGAAGACGACTCGCTCAGGGGCAGGGCTTGCTGCAAAGCCCGTGCTGGAGGTGTAGCCAGACCCGTTGAACAACTGGGCATTCGTCAAGTTAACAGATGAGCCCAGACGATCCTGCGCAGGAGCTGACTTCCAGTTGTTGCGCCAAAAGAAGACGCCATCCCGAATGCTCGCATCGTAGCTTGGGCCAACAGATCCATCCTGGGCGATACCAGTGATGCCAGCGAAGAAGCCACTTGCAGCACGTGCTTCGCTAGGCAAGAAGGCAGTTGCGGGTGTGAGTGATGCAATATCTGCGCCTGATCCACAGTAAATGTATTCCTGACCCATTGCACTCGGGAAAGAAGCAGAAAAAGGAATGCCTTCGCCAGCTTGGAGTGTCATGTACTTTGTACCCAATGCAATTCTTTGATCAATGGTGTACTCAATATAGCTCAGGGCACCTTGGGAGCCATTCGCGCGAAAGTCACGCGCCGTCATAGCGCTTTGCTGCACTGCAAACAGCTCTGTGGGCGTGCCGCTCGCGGTCCTTGCAGCCTTGAACGACACATCGCCGGTGGCCATGACTGTCAGTGAAGCATTGAAAAGATCACCAATGATGGTTGCGCCTTCACCTCCACACATTGTGAGATTGAACACCTTGCTCTCCTGTCCCGGCGCAACCAGCACGCCCATGCTGGCCCAAGCAGGCTGCACGATAGGCACAACTGGCACCACAGGCTTATCTGGCATAGGCTGCTCTGCGTTGGCTGCTGCTGTCGGCGTTGGGCTATCACTGCCGCCGCAAGCTGCTAGGAACATGCTGGCCGCTATTGTGGTACAGCCAGCATGGCGGAAAAAAGCGTCTGGTTTTGGCATATTGAATCCTTCTAAATACTACTGACACACAAGTTTAAAAGTAAAAAATGTATCGCCGCAAGCATTTCACTTTTCCGATGGATCCGCTGAATACTTTGGTATGCAAAAACTCTGCGCCATGAGGGCTTTGGTATACATGGCTGTTGTAAATTTGTGTCAAGAAATGTGCCACGTTCAGCAAAGCTACAACACGTCTGTGCGCAATGAGCAAAGCTAACATCGCGAAAAAAACGCATGGCCGCTTTTGCGGCTCATGCGCTATGTATTCAGACTCTATTTGAAGTGCCGGGCTTCAGCGCCCCCTTCCGCCGCCACCACCACTACGGCCACGACCGCGGTTGCCGCCGCCATTGTTGCCGCCGCCGAAGCTACCGCCACCACTGCTGCGGCGATTACCACCACCGCCGCCTCCAAAGCCACCGCCTGTGCTACCGCCTTGTTTGCGGAAGCCGTCTTGCGTGATGTAGCCAAAGGATGTCTTGGTGGGATCGACGCCCGGTGGTGGGCCATCGTCGCCGTAGCTGCCGCCACCGCCGCTTCTGCCACCGCCAGAATTGCCATAGCCCGCGCCGCCACTGTTGCCGCGGCCACGCTTTTTGGCTTGCATGTAGCCACTTTCGTGGCTGATACCAGCTTGGTTGAAATCATCCACCTCATCGCCATAGCCTTCTTGTGCGCTTTGGCGGGGTTGGTTTTGATCACTGCTGCGTTCGCCACCACGATCCCCGTTTTGATGGCCCGGGCCAGCTTGGCCAAAGCGATCGTCTCGCGGGGCGCGATTGCCGAATCTGTTGTTGCCACCGTTTGTGTTGTTGCGATCACCGAAGCGGCTACCGCGTTCACCTTGACGTTCGCCTTGGTTTTGTCGCTGGCTGCCGTCGTAACGGCGTTGGCCACCCCCGTCATCGCGGCGTTGTGGGCCACCGGCGCCATCAAAACTCTCACGGCGCTCACCTTGAGGCTGTTGCATCTGGCCTGCAGAATTTGCTTGGCCATCCGCTGAGCCTTCAGCAGAGTATCCGCCGTCGTTGTTGCTGTAAACAGCCCCATCTTGGCGCTGCGGGCGATCAGCATAGCCGCCACCGCCCATGCCGCGATCCGGACGCTCATCCCGACCACGGCGCACAAATTTGCCACGGCGCTCACGCTGCTCTGGTCGTGGGCCACGATCATCGCGCCCACCTTCACGGCTGCCACCATCACGTTGTTCGCGCGGCTCACGCCCTTCCCTGCCGTCTCGCCTTTCACCCGGCTCCACGGCAAACGCCTCCGCACCCACCTTCACCTCTTCGCCGCCCTCGGCATCCACCAAGCTCTGAGTGAGATCGCGAATCTCGCTGTCGTTCAATTCCATGTACACGCTGCGGCGCAAACCCTTAGGCAAACCATAGGAACCATAGCCAATGCGGATCAAGCGGCTCACGGCGTGGCCCATGCTTTCAAACAAACGGCGCACCTCGCGATTGCGACCTTCGCCAATCGTGACGCGCACCCAACGGTTCGCGCCATCGCCGCCGCCATCTTCAATGCTGAGGAATTGTGCCGGGCCATCTTCAAGTTGTACGCCATCGAGCAGTTTCTGGCGGTTCTCAGGTGTGAGTTCGCCCAAAATGCGCACTGCATATTCGCGCTTCAAGCCAAAGCGAGGATGCATCAAACGATTGGCCAGCTCGCCAGAATTGGTGAACAGCAGCAAGCCTTCAGTATTGAGATCTAAGCGCCCCACAGAAAGCCATTTACCAAAGGGCAGACGCGGCAATCTACGAAACACGGTGGGGCGATTTTGCGGATCATCATAGGTCACGATCTCGCCTGCTGGTTTGTGATAAGCCAAAACGCGAGCGCGCGGTTGCTGGATGCGCAATTGCAAAAGCTTGCCTTGAATACGCACTTCATCACCCCATTGCACACGCTGGCCCACATGTGCTTTTTGGCCATTGACGGTGATGTGCCCATCCGCAATCATGTCTTCCATCTCAAGCCGAGATCCAAGGCCTCCCTGCGCGAGCACTTTATGCAGCTTGGGTGAGTCAGGCAGCGGCGGCAGCACGCGTTTAGGCGGCAAACGGCGCTCGCCTTCTTGCTCAGCATCAAATTGGCCAGAGACGATTTCAGAAAAATCACGCGGAATGAAGGCCTCTGCGGTGGCCTCAGGCGCATCTGCAGCATGCTCGCCCTGCTGCTCATTGGGTTGCTCGCCCGGCTGCTCATCTCTTTCGCCGCTGTCGTTTAGCTCATTGCGCTGCGCAGCGAAATCTTCGCGAGGAACATTCCGTGCTGGCGTACGTGTTGGAGTACGTTTTGGCGGGCTTTGTGGCTCTTCAAAAGAATCGGTTTGCTCAGATTGAGCAACAGATTGCGCGAGGTCAGTGGAAGCCGCGGGCGTTTGGCCAGAGGCCAGTGCAGCCTCAGCTGCTTTGGCCTCTTCCATCTGCGCTTTGGTGCGGCGCACGCGCTTTTTCACTTCGCCGCCCTCTTCGCTAGTATCCGTTGCCGCCGCTGCTACCGCAGATTCAACAGCGTCCTCTTTCAGTTTACGAGGCGCTCTTTTTTTAGGAGCATCCTGCGCAGCATCTATACCGGCTACTGGCTGGTTTTCTTCTTGATTTTTCACGGAGTCGTTCATATTGTTGTCGTTTGGCAAAAGGCCGGTTAAATTTTTTGAAGTGTCTGCAAAGCAGCTGTGGATTCATCAGCAGGCACTGCAAGGCTGGCATCTGTATCCATCTCCACATCTATGCCAGGCAGCGGCATGTCTAAGCTTTCCAACATCTTGACTTGCTGATTCGGATCATCAAGCAGCGGCAATTTATCGAGCGAATCCAAACCCAAATCATCCAAAAACTGCCGCGTGGTCGCAAACAGCGCAGGCCGGCCAACGGTTTCGCGGTGGCCAATCGTCTCCACCCAGCCGCGATCTTCCAGCTGCTTGATGATCAGCGAGTTGATCGTCACGCCGCGAATGTCTTCCATATCGCCGCGCGTACAAGGCTGACGGTAGGCAATGATGGCCAGTGTTTCGAGCGTGGCGCGGGTGTATTTGGGAGGTTTTTCTGGGTGGAGCCGGTCAAGAAACAGGCGCATCTCCGGCCGGCTTTGAAAGCGCCAGCCGCTGGCCACTTGCACCAGCTGCACGCCGCGCTGAGCCCAATCGAGCTGCAAATCTTCGAGCAAGCTTTTGAGCGTGTCGGCGCCCAACTCATCGGCAAACAGGGTGCGCAGCTCGGCCACTTTCATGGGCTGGCTCGCGCAAATCAAAGCGGTCTCTAAGACGCGCTTTGCATCAGTGGTATTCATCTCTAGGATGTTCCTAAAACGATGTGCTAAATCGGTGTGATCTATGAGGCAATCAAAAAAAGATTGCGGTGTTTCAAGTTTCTTAAAAACGGAGGTGGCGAGGCATTGGGCAACTCGCGAGCCATTTGGCCAAATCTGACAAAGACAGCTGACAACTTCGGTCTAGTTCTAGAACGCTGCTTCCCGCAGTGTTGTTGACTTGAGCTCAATTGTAGCCCAAACCCTAGCCTACTCAGCAGACATGTCCAAGCCGGCGTCTTGATCCAATCCTAAGGCATCACAAGCAGCGCTCATATCCGGCGGCAAACCGGCTTCAAACGCCATCTCTTCGCCCGTTATCGGGTGCTCAAAGGCCAGCCGCTCAGCATGCAAACCTTGGCGCTCCAGGCCACCTGCAGGGCGGCCGCCGTAGATCGTGTCGGCGATCAAAGGGTGATGCACATGCGCCGCATGCACGCGGATTTGGTGTGTGCGGCCAGTGTGCAGGATGCACCGAAGCAGGCAGAATGCATCGGCAGAAAGCTCATCAGAATCCGCTTTTGCCGCTTTTCTAGTGCCATTTTCTGCATCTAGCCGGCGTAAATACTGCGCCGAATGCTCTGAATTCGATAGTAATTCGAAATCTGTCGTTGCTTCCTTACCGGGATACTGCGCCATATCCACCACCGCCATGCGCTGGCGGTTGCGCGGATCGCGCCCAATCGGCGCATCCACCTGTCGCTCTCTCATGCCTTGCCAAGGGTAATGCGCCATCGCCAAATACTGGCGCTTGACTTCCCGCGCCGCAATCATGCGAATGAGCGCATCCATCGCCTCTCGCGTGCGAGCCACCACCATGAGGCCACTCGTATCTTTATCCAACCGATGCACGATACCTGCGCGCGGCAGCAATGTGTGACATGCGTGATGCGCAAGCAAACCATTGAGCAGCGTGCCGCTCCAATTTCCCGCCGCAGGATGCACCACCAAGCCCGGCGTTTTGTTGATGATCATCAAATGCGCATCTTCAAACACCACATTCAGAGCTTTAGCCACGGCCGCATCAGGATGAAACGCTGTGTCTTGCGGCAGGGGGCGCTGGCGCACGATGAGCTTTTGGCCCGCTTTGAGCTTGGTGGAGGCCTTCAAACCTGAAGGTGCAGCTTTCTCCGTAGCAAACAATACATCGCCACTGTCGATCAACTGCTGCAAAAAGCTGCGCGATGAATCGGGAAGCAGCTGCGCGAGCACGCGATCCAGTCGCTCGCCATGATGCGCGTGGCTGGTGGTGAAGTGATGCTCTTGAGTTTGGTGGGCCGCGTCAGGGCTGCTGTGGCTATTGACGAATCCGGCCTCGTCCAACTCATCATCAACCACGTGCTCGCTCGATATAATCATTTTTGGAATTTGGATTTGACTTTTTTGGAATTGACTCATGAGCTTCGGATTATCAGCCCTCCGCACTGTTTGCCGCATCGGCGTGGCCATGTCCGTGCTCATGCTTGCCGCCTGCGCAAGCAAGCCAGTGGCAGACCGCACCGAGACTTGGAGCCCCAATAAAATTTATGCTGAAGCCAGCGAAGAGGCTAAATCAGGCGCTTGGGACAAAGCCATTCCTCTATTTGAGCGCCTAGAAGGCCGCGCCGCCGGCACGCCGCTCGCCCAACAAGCACAGCTTGAAAAAGCCTACGCCCAATACAAAGCCAGCGAACCCGCTCAAGCATTAGCCACTTTGGATCGCTTTAAAAAGCTCCATCCCAGCAGCCTCGGCATGGATTACGCCCTTTACTTGCAAGGCTTGATCAACTTTAACGACAACCTGGGCCTCTTCGGCAACATCGCCAAGCAAGATCTCTCCGAGCGCGATCAAATCGCTTCCAAAGAATCGTTCGAAGCCTTCAAAGAGCTGGCCAATCGCTTCCCGGATTCTCGCTACACGCCCGATGCCAAAGCCCGCATGACGTATATCGTCAATTCGCTGGCGCAATATGAAGTGCATGTGGCGCGCTACTACTACACTCGCAACGCTTACGTGGCAGCCATCAATCGCGCCCAAACCGCTGTGACGGACTATCAAAATGTGCCCGCTACAGAAGAAGCGCTCTACATCATGATGCTCAGTTACGATGCCTTGAAATTGTCTCAGCTGAGTGAAGATACCAAACGCGTGCTGGAGAAAAACTTCCCTCAAAGTGAATACCTAGCGCGTGGCTTCAAGAGCAAAAGCGGGCCTTGGTGGAAGATTTGGTAAGGGCTCTCGGATAAACGCCCAGCCGTCTGTTTTAAAACAGTTTTTTAGTGTTTTAACCTTCAAACCGGCAAAAAATAAGCGCAGTCCGCTATCGTTTTGTGAGCATCACAAAATATAACGCGACAGATCCTCGTTCTTGCTCAGCTCTGCAAGCCTTGCATCGACGTAAACAGAATCAATCGTCACCGTCTGCCCAGTGAGCTTGGTGGCGCTAAAGCTCACTTCATCAAGCAAGCGCTCCATCACCGTTGCCAAGCGCCGGGCGCCAATGTTTTCTGTTCGCTCATTCACATCAAATGCGATTTGAGCCAAGCGGGAAATGGCATCTGGTTTGAAATCTAAAGTCACTTGCTCGGTCGCGAGCAGCGCTTGATATTGCTTCACGAGCGAGGCATGCGTGCTCTGCAAAATCGCTTCAAAATCTTGCACGGAAAGCGATTGGAGCTCGACGCGAATCGGGAAGCGGCCTTGCAGCTCGGGAATCAAATCGCTGGGCTTGGCCAAGTGAAATGCGCCGCTCGCGATGAAGAGCACATGATCCGTTTTCACCGGGCCGTATTTGGTCGATACGCTCGTGCCCTCCACCAGCGGCAGCAAATCGCGCTGCACACCCTGGCGAGAAACCTCGGCGCCACCCGTCTCCGAGCGCGAGGCCACTTTGTCGATCTCGTCGATGAACACAATGCCGTTTTGCTCTAAATTATTCAGCGCCTGCGTTTTGATCTCTTCTTCGTTCACCAGCTTGCTGGCTTCTTCATCGCTGAGCACTTTCAAAGCCTCGGCGATTTTCATCTTGCGGGTTTTCTTTTTATCCGAGCCGAGCTGGCCAAACATGCCCTTGAGTTGTTCCGTCATCTCTTCCATGCCGGCTGGCCCCATCACTTCAAGCTGAGGGCGCGGCGCGTTCACATCGACCTCAATCTCCTTCTCATCAAGCTGACCTTCACGCAGTTTTTTGCGAAAGGCTTGGCGCGTAGCGCTCTCGGGCGTCTCGACGACGGCGCCTGTGCCAAAGCCAACTTCTTGCCTTGGAGGCGGTATCAAAATATCCAACACACGCTCTTCCGCCGCATCTTGCGCCCGCGTGCGCACCGCCTGCTTGGCGGCATCGCGCGTCATCTTTACAGCCACATCGGCCAAATCGCGCACGATGCTGTCCACATCCTTGCCCACGTAGCCCACCTCGGTGAATTTCGTGGCCTCGACCTTGATAAAGGGTGCATCTGCCAGCTTGGCCAAACGCCGCGCAATCTCGGTTTTGCCCACACCTGTCGGGCCAATCATCAAAATGTTTTTCGGCGTGATCTCGCCTCGCAGCTTGGCATCCACCTGGCTGCGCCTCCAGCGATTGCGCAGCGCAATCGCCACAGCGCGCTTGGCATCATGCTGGCCAACAATGAACCGATCCAGTTCAGAAACAATTTCTTGCGGGGTCATGGAAGACATAGAGGAAGTTTCAAAAATATACAGAAATAAATACAGAAGGTCGTGCGAGTTACGCCTGTGTTACGCAATACCCAACTTGCTCACACCGCGTTAGATGAAGATCAAATCTTCAGCAATAAACGCACAACACAATGACAAATATCGCAGAGACCAGCCCCAAAGACACACTGCTCGCAGAGCAATCTTCTGCATCAAGTGTGATTATCCCTGCAACGCCAGCACAATCTGCGCAATGGGTCTGGCCTGTCGGCCTCAGTGCGCTTTTAGCAGCTTGCGGCGGAGGTGGTGGCGGTGGCGCAGGCAGCGGGGCTGGGGGAAGCACCAGCGGCACGGGCAGCAGCACACCGAGCGCCACGCCCGGTACCACCCAAGCCACGGATTTACCCGGCTCTGGAGGCACACCTCCCGCCAAAGTCGCATCCGATCAGCAACCCAGCGCGCTAGACGCCGCCCGCTTTCTGACCCAAGCCACATTCGGCATGCAGTCCACACAAGATGTGCAAGCCTTGCGCGAGAAAGGCTATCCGCTGTGGCTCTGGGAGCAAATCAACACGGGCACGATGGTGCACACAAGCTACCTTGATCTGCAAAAGCTGCGCAATGTTGGCGAAGATGGCAAAGCGCGCGAGACGGAAGAGATGAGCTACGAGGCCGTTTGGCAGCAATGGCTTTTGGGCGCAGATCAATTGCGTGGCCGCGTGACGTTTGCACTCTCGCAAATCATGGTGATCTCCAATGTTGCGCCCGACATCCGGCCCTATGCGATGAGCAGCTACATGGACATGCTCAATAAAAATGCCTTTGGCAACTACCGCCAATTGCTCGAAGACGTGACGCTCCATCCCGCGATGGGCTACTACCTCAACATGCTCAATTCTGAAAGGGACGACCCAAACACCGGTGCGCGTCCGAATGAGAATTACGCTCGCGAAGTGCTGCAACTCTTTTCCATCGGTTTGGTCAAGCTCAATCTTGATGGTAGTCAACAGCTCGATGGCGCTGGCAAACCGATTCCGAGTTACGACGAATCTGTGGTGCAAGGCTTTGCCAAAGCCTTCACCGGCTGGACGTATCCGAATGCCACCGGCTGGGATGAATCAGACGAAGAAGTGCCCGCCGCATGGACGAGCGCCATGAAACCCTTCGCCAGCAAGCACAGCACTGAGGCGAAAAAGCTGCTCGATGGCGCGCAAATCGCGTCAGGCGGCTCGCCGCAATCCGATATGAAGGCCGCGCTCGATAGTATTTTCAATCACCCCAACGTCGGTCCTTTTATCAGCCGCCAACTCATTCAGCGCTTGGTCACGAGCAACCCCAGCAAAACATACATCAGCCGCGTAGCCAGCATTTTTAACAACAACGGCAGCGGCGTGCGCGGCGATCTGCGCGCCGTGGTTGCCGCCGCCTTGCTCGATGCAGAAGCGCGCAATGACGCACCACCCGCGAATTTTGGCAAGCAGCGCGAACCCGTGCTGCGCTTTGCCAACTTCCTTCGCGCATTGAATGCCAGATCAGCCAACGGCATCAACAGCATTCACTACCTCGAAAGCGCTGACAACGGGCTCGGCCAAAGCCCCCTGCTCTCACCCAGCGTGTTCAACTTCTTCTCGCCCAACTTCAGACCGGCGGGCAAGATTGCTGCAGCAGGCTTGGTCGCACCCGAGTTTCAAATCACCACCGAGACCACGGT
>JANMFP010000330.1:0-2854 GCA_031378135.1 Variovorax sp.
CGCTGCGCCATGATCGTCATGTCGAGCTCATAAAGCAACTCGCGCTGCTCAGATGAGCGCACCATGCTCTCGATCCAAAAGAAGCAGGCGATGCGCTCGCCGCGCGTGACGGGATTCACGCGATGCACCGTGGTGGCGGGATAGAGCAGCAAGCTGCCAGCGGGTAGTTTGTAGCTTTGCTCAGCACTGGGGCTGCTCGATGATCCGCCGGCGCCCTGAATCACAAGCTCGCCACCTTCATACGACGCAGGCTCAGAGAGGAACAGCGTGCAAGATAAATCCGTACGCAGGTAGCCGCCAGAGCCGTTCGCGCTGCTCACATGGCGTAGCGCATTGTCGATATGCGCGCCAAAGGTGTTGGCAGCATCTGCATAGCGATTGAAATTCGGCGGATAAATGCGGCGAGGCAAAGCAGCCGTCATGAACTCAGGGCTTTTGCTGATCGCGCTGTTGACGATCTCGCGAGCCTGGGCTGTGATGCGGCCATTTTCTGGCGTTTGCTGGTTGTTTTTCACCTGCGCAGATTGCTTGCCCGAAGTGGCGATGCCATCGATCCAGCCCTCGCCCCCTGGTGTGGGCTGAGTGGATGTTGATGCCAGCAGGGTGAGGATTTGGCTGATATCTGCGGCAGATAAAACTTGGGAAATCACAAGTTGCATGGCGGTGGCTTTGCAGTGATGAAAAACTAAAAGTAAAAACGCAAGAATTTGGCAAGCGTTTAGAAGCGAGCCGTCATGTTAACTTGCAACGCACGCGCTTGGCCGGGTGTGTAGTGGCCTCGGTAGAGCGTGTCGGCATAGTATTTGTTAGCGACGTTGTTCACATTCGCTTTCACAGTGATTTTGTCGTTGAAACGGTATTCAGCGAGCAAATCCACCGTGCCAAAACCAGGCGCTTCGATATCGGATTGCACAGGCTTCTGCGTGCTGCGGAAATTCACGCCTGCGCCAAAACGCCATTTGGGCGTGAGCTGATACGTGTTCCACAAGGTGCCAGAGAAGCGCGGAATCAAGCCAGGGCGCTCGCCCACTTTCTCGCCGGGCTGGCTCTGCAAGCAAGCGGCAGGCAAGGGCGGGCAGGCAGCGGCCTGGGTGACTTTTGCTTTCGGGATCCACATGGTGGAGCCAAAGATTTCCCATTGCGGCGTGATGCGGCCTGTGATGTCGAATTCCAAGCCCGCGCTGTAGCGCTTGCCGCTCACGAGCAAGCTGGTGGCGGCGCTGTCGGTATCGGTGTTACGCTCGTTGAATTTCTCAGCATAGAAGGCGGCATAGCGCGTGGTGAAGCGCTTGTTTTCGCTATCGATTTTTGCGCCAAATTCAATGTTGCGGCTTTGCTCGGGCGGCACGTTGGCATTGCTGCTGTTGAGCGAATAAGTATCGCCTGAGGTGTTGAATGATGTGCCGTAGGAGAAGTGATAGGAATGCAGGGCGTTGGGTTGATACAAAACTCCAATGCGCTTGGAGAGCTCGTTGATATTTTGCTCATAGGCCACGGTGCTGATCGGGCCGGGCGCTGCATTGGGGATGTTGAATTGATTGTATTTACCGCTCAGTTTGTCGTAGCGCAAGCCGCCGACGAGTTTCCATTCTTTGTTCAGATGCAAGGTGTCTTGCACATACAAGCTGCTTCCTTTGGCGCGGTAGTTGTTGCCCTCGCGCAAGACGCGGGCATCTTCATTGACCGAATTGTTGCCGCTCGTGACAATGCCGCCAATGGATAGGGTGGGCTTAATAAGATTGATGCCGCCTTGAGCCGCTGAGCGTGCGACTTGCACGGCTTTGTCTTCTACAGAAAAATCAACGCCAGCCAGCAAATCGTGTTTGAAGCCAGCGGCTTCGAATTGCGTGGACAGATCGGATTGCAGCTGCGTCACATCCATTTGCTGGATTTTGAGATTGGTGCCACGGGTGAAGAAAGTGTTCGTGCTGATGTTGCCCGCATTGGTGCTGGCCGCGTTGGCAAAGCGGATGGCGCTGGCGCGCTGATCGCGGGTGTATTCGCCTCGGCGAATTTGGGTTTTGATTTCTGTTTTGGGGGAAAGGCGAAACAGATGGCCGGCAGTGAAGATGGCGGCTGTGCCAGCGTTGTAATCGCTGTCCATGCCGTAATAATTTTTCGCATCGACATGGGGGACAAGACCGCGTTTTGTGGCGGCTGTCGCTGGCGTGGTGGCTGGCAGCCAAGGCAGGCCGTAATTCATACGCGGATTGCGATTATTGAGGTAAGACAAGCCCACATTCAATTCATGCCGCTCGCCAATGCCGGTGCGCAGAGCAATCGCTAAGCCGTCTTTATCGAGGCCATTGCCTTTGCCATCGTTTTCAGCCGAGGTGTGCATCGCGTTGATGCGCATGGCGCTGGATTCGCCGAGGCGGAAATTGAAATCACCCGTCACGCGGCGGTATTCCCGACTGCCCAAAGTCGTGCTGACTTCGTGGTCGTTGTACAGGCCTGGTTGTTTGCTGATTTGGTTGGCTGCGCCGCCTGTAGAGCCACGGCCAAAGAGCATGGAGGCCGAGCCGCGCAGCAAGTCAACACGGTCTAGGTTGAACGTATCGCGCTCGTAGAAGGCGGGATCGCGCATGCCGTCTAAGAAAATATCTCCTGTGCCGGCAAGTGAGAAGCCGCGCAAGCGAATATCTTCTTCGCCGCCTTCAGCAGCGAGGAAAGTGACGCCAGCGGTGTTGTGCAACACCTCTTTGAGCGTATCTAGGTTGCGATCATCGATGAGTTTTTCCGTGACGACGGTGATCGATTGCGGAATATCGCGTAGCTCTTGATTGCCTCTGGCGGTGCTGGAGCGATTGACCTTGATTTGATCTTTGCCGGTCTCGGCGGTATCGCGCACGAT
>JANMFP010000385.1:0-4825 GCA_031378135.1 Variovorax sp.
CGATGCCGGCTGGGTGCGCCAGCATGATGAGGGGCGCAAAGCTGTGCAAGCTGCACTGAAAGATCAGGTGCAAACCAGCTTTGTGCAAAACGTGCCCGAAGGCGCGGATGCGGAGCGGGTGATTCGCGATCTGGCGGCGCAGGGCAACGCTATCATTTTTACGCCGAGCTTTGGCTACATGGAGCCCACCCTGCGCGTGGCGCGCGAGTATCCCAATGTGCGCTTTGAATCGATCACGGGCTACAAAACTGCGCCCAATGTGTCGGTAGCCAATGCGCGCTACTACGAAGGCCGCTATCTCGCTGGCATTGCTGCCGGGCGCATGACAAAGACGAATCTGGCGGGCTACGTAGCAGGTTTTCCGATTCCTGAAGTGTTGCAAGGCATCAATGCCTTCACGCTGGGCATGCGCTCTGTTAATCCTCAAGCGCAGGTGAAAGTAGTTTGGCTCAACGCTTGGTTTGATCCACCGAAAGAGCGCGATGCGGCTATTGTCCTCATGAACCAAGATGCCGATGTGCTCGCGTTTCACACCGGCTCGAACGCCGTGATGATCGCAGCGCAAGAGCGCGGCAAACTGGCTGTGGCTTATCACTCGGATATGCGAAAAGTGGCGCCCGATGCACAGATTGCAGCCGTGACGCACAACTGGGGCGCTTATTACACAAGCCGAGTGCGCGCATCGCTCGATGGCACTTGGAAAACAGGTAATTTTTGGGGCGGCGTTCGCGAAGGCATGATTCGCGTGGATGGGTTTGGCTCGAAAGTGCCTCAAGATGTGATCGGCCAAATCAATGCTGCGCAAAAAGCGATTGGCGAGGGCAGGCTCAGGCCTTTTGCAGCTGATGCCACCGCAGATGTGCTCGACAACGAAGGCGGCATGTTGATCCCGCGCGGCACAGCTTTGACGGATGGACAAATACTGTCTATGAACACGCTCGTATTTGGCGTGCAAGGAAAGATTGCAAAATAGTGGGGTGAACAACTCCACCACCACACCGATACGAGCCTACCGCGCCAGCCTGCTGCGCTTCTGTAACGCTGGCCACGCGGTGTTTGACACCGATGGCTTGCTCGTGGTGGATTCGGCGGGCAAGATAGCTGCCGCCGGAGATTTTGAGCAGCTCAAATCACAGTTTTCGCATCTACCTGTTCAACATTTCCCTGGCCGCATCATTGCGCCAGGCTTTGTGGATTTGCATGTGCATTACCCGCAGATTGATGTGATCGGCTCGCCAGCAAACGGCTTGCTGCCTTGGCTAGAGAATTACACATTTCCAGAAGAAAAACGGTATGTAGCCGGCGAATATGCTGCTCAGGTAGCTACGTTTTTTATAGCAGAACTGCTCCGCAACGGCGTGACGACTGCGCTGACGTTTGCCACCTCGCATGTGGCCTCTGTCAACGCCATGTTCGAAGCCGCCGATACTGCCGGCCTGCGCATCATCACAGGCAAATGCCTGCAAGATCGCAACTGCCCCGATGGTGTACGCGATAAGACAGAGCAATCGCTGATCGATACAGAAAGCCTCATCCAGCGCTGGCACGGCCAAGGCGCGCGCGGCCAGCTCGGCTACGCGATCACGCCGCGCTTTGCGCCCACTTGCTCAGAGCGCCAAATGCGCGGCATGGGAGAGCTGGCTGCGAAATATCCCGATGTGTGGATTCAATCGCATGTGAGCGAAAACGCGGATGAGATCGCTTGGGTGCGTGAGCTGTATCCGCAAGATGCGAGCTATCTCCGTGTCTATGACCGATTTGGCCTTCTGCGTGAGAAAAGCATTTACGCGCATTGCATTCATTTTGAAGACGCAGATCGCGCTTTGATGAAGGCTCGCGGCGCGGCGGCGGCGGTGTGCCCGACGAGTAATTTGTTTTTGGGCAGCGGAAATTTCGATTTTGCCGCTGCACAAAACAGCGGCATGGCGCAGGGCTTCGCCAGCGATGTGGGCGGCGGCACGAGCTTTTCCCCGTTCAAAACCATGCTGGCTGCGCACTATGTTTCTAGGAGCACGTCACGTAGCAACGATGCCGGGAAACAGCCGATCACGCTCTCACCCGAGCATCTGTGGTGGCTGCACACGGCAGGCGCTGCGCAGGCGCTGGGTTTGCAAGGCATCGTGGGAAATTTACAAATCGGCTGCGATGCAGATTTTGTGATCCTCAACCCGCAAGCCACGCCGCTTTTGGCCCGGCGAACCGCCCGCGCGGATAACTTGGCAGAACTCCTCTTCGCCATGATCGTGCTCGGCGACGACCGCGTGATTGAGCGAGCTGTTTTAGCCAGCAGTTAAAATCAACGGATGCCCAGCCGAGACACCAGTAACGATGCCGCTTTCGACCTGACGGCGCATTTTTTGATTGCCATGCCCGGCATGGAAGACGAGACGTTTTCTAAATCTGTGGTGTATCTGTGTGAGCATTCCGAGCGCGGCGCTTTGGGCATTGTGATCAACAAGCCGATTGAGCTCACCCTGCCTAAATTGTTTGCCAAGGTCGATCTGCCGCTTGAGCGCAAAGATTTGCAAGAATCACCGGTGTTTGGCGGTGGGCCGCTTCACACCGAGCGCGGCTTCGTTTTACATGAAAAACAAGTCGCCACCACGGTGACGTTTGCAGACATGAAAGCCGTGCCGCTGTCCGTATCGGAACAAGCGCCAGAGCCAGAAAATGGCGCACTCGTTGCAAAAATCAAAGCCTCCATGAGCATCGAACAACAACTTCTTGAAGCGCTGCAAGAGGAAGCGGGCGATGAGCCCGAAGGCACGTTTTATGCCTCCTCGCTCACGATTCCTGATGGTTTAGAGATGACGACTTCTAAAGACGTTTTAGAGGCGCTTTCCAGCGGCGGCGGGCCGCGCAAAGTGCTCATCTCGCTTGGCCACGCCGGCTGGGCCAGAGGCCAGCTCGAGTCTGAATTGGCCGAGAATACTTGGCTGCACGTCAAGGCCAGCTCTGAGGTGATTTTCGATACGCCGGTGAGCGAGCGCTACACCAAGGCGCTCGGCCTGCTTGGGCTGCAAGAATGGATGATCTCCCGCGATGTGGGGCGCGCATGATCGTGGCAGGTCGCGAGAGACGCTCCATTCCTCAGCAGCAGCAATCTTTTTTGGCTTTTGATTTTGGCTTAAAGCGCACCGGCGTAGCTTCAGGCACGCGCCTCACCGGCACTGCTACGCCGATGCAAACGATTCACAGCGCGGTGATTGATGAGCGCTTTGCAGCCATAGAAAAGATTCTCAAAAGCTGGCAGCCTGATGCGCTCGTGGTGGGCATTCCCACGCATCCCGATGGCGCAGCGCATGAAATGACTCAGCGCGCCCAACGCTTTGCGCGCCAGCTGCACGGTCGCTTTAATCTGCCTGTGCATGAAGTCGATGAGCGCTACAGCAGTGTGGAAGCGGCCTCGCGCGGTGCGAAAGATTTGGATGCCGAGGCAGCCGCGATTATTTTGGAACAGTTTTTTAGCGAGATCGATGTATGAGCACGCTCATGTTGGATGCGCCCACGCTTTACCAGGAGCTTAAAAGCGGCGTGAGAAATTTAATGTCGCCAGACACACATTTGATTGGCATTGCCTCAGGCGGTGTCTGGCTCGCGCAAGCTTTGCAAACAGATTTAAAGCTCACAGAAAAAATTGTTGTGCACTCTGGCGTGATCTCGTCGGCCATGCACCGCGATGATTTCTCCAAGCGCGGCCTTGCGCACAGCGTTCAAACGCAAATTCCGTTTGATGTGAACGGGCAAGATATTTTGCTCATCGATGATGTGCTCTACACCGGCCGCACGATACGCGCTGTGCTCAATGAATTGTTTGATTACGGCCGACCAGCGCGCGTGCGGCTTGCGGTGCTGGTCGATCGTGGCGGGCGGCAACTGCCCGTGCAAGCCGATTTTGCAGCGGCGCGGGTGAGCTTGCCCGATGCGCAATCGCTCACACTCGTGCGCAGCGAAAGCGGCGAGCTTAGTTTCAATACCGAGGAGGCTTGATGAAGCCTAAGGAGTTCGCATAAATGCTCTACAAACGCAATCCACAGCTCAATAAAAACGGCGAGCTCATTCATTTGCTCTCCACCGAAGGTCTGCCTAAAGCCATCCTCACGCAGATTTTGGACACGGCTACCAACTTTGTGAGCGTGAGTGATCGTGAGGTCAAAAAAGTGCCTCTCTTGCGAGGCAAGAGCGTGTTCAATTTATTCTTTGAAAACTCCACCCGCACGCGCACGACCTTTGAGATTGCTGCGACGCGCCTGTCGGCAGACGTGATCAATCTCGATATCGCCAAATCGTCGGCGAGCAAAGGTGAATCCTTGCTGGATACGATCTCCAATCTCTCCGCGATGGCTGCAGACATTTTCATCGTGCGCCACAGCGAATCGGGCGCGCCTTATTTGATCAGTCAACACGTTGCGCCGCATGTGCATGTGATCAACGCGGGCGACGGCCGCCATGCACATCCGACGCAGGGCTTGCTGGATATGTACACGATTCGCCACTTCAAAGGCGATTTCTCTAACCTCACGGTCGCTATCGTGGGCGATGTGTTGCATTCGCGTGTGGCACGCTCCGATATTCATGCGCTCACGACATTAGGCTGCGCCGAAGTTCGCGCGGTGGGCCCGCGCACCTTGATTCCCAGCGATTTGCGCGAGATGGGCGTGCGCGTGTGCCATAGCTTGGAAGAAGGCATCAAGGGCGCGGATGTGATCATCATGCTGCGGCTGCAAAACGAGCGCATGAGCGGCGCGCTGCTGCCCTCTTCTCAAGAATTCTTCAAGAGCTTTGGCCTCACACCAGAGAAATTATTGCTTGCCAAAACCGATGC
>JANMFP010000391.1:0-4758 GCA_031378135.1 Variovorax sp.
AGCGTATGGTCAAGATGCGTCGATGCCCGTGCCCGCACAGATGCAAGGCCGCCAAGGCCCGCCCTCTACGGGTGCGATGAGCCGAGCCGGTAATGCATCCATCCAAGTCGCAGAGCATATTGCCAAGCTTCGCGCGCAAGCTGTGCAATACGCAGCTCAGCAGCAAGCAGCGCAGCAACAAGCAGCGCAGCAAGCGCAATTTATCCAGCAAAGTAGCGGCGGAGGGGGTAGCGGCTTCAGCAGCGGGTTCACGACGGGGGCTGGTCTACCTTCGGGAGGCGGTACAGGAGGCGGTACGGGAGGCAGTACAGGTGGTGCTATGGGCGGCATGGGCGGCGGCATGGGCAGTGGCAGTAGAGGCGGTGTGAGTGGCTATGCCGATGCTGGCATGCCTATGTCTATGCCTGGCCGGCAGCGCGGTGTGGGTGGTCGTGCCGGTGGTGTAGCAAGCGGCATGAGCGATGTTGGCGGTATGAGTGGTATGGGCAGTATGAGCGGTGTGAGCAGCACAGGCGGCAGCAGCTCGCGCTACACAGGCCCTGGGCATGCTGGTGCGCAAGTCGGTGGCCAATCAGGTGGTCAATCAGGCGGTATGAGCGCAGGCCGTTCGGCAGTAGCCAGCTACATTTCGCAAGAAGATGCCTACGAGACGCGCATGCAAACCGCAGCCACGCCGCTGGCGCGTGCTCGCATGCGAGCGCAAGGTGTGATGGGGCAGCTCAAGAGCATGCTGGTGCAGCGTGTGGCGGGCTTTGAAGACACGCGTGGGCCGCAAATGTCGCCTCAATTGGCAGCAGCCTTTGCGCAGCGCCCAGCCATGCGCACGCCGGGCTATCAGCGCACGAGCCAAGGTGGCGTGCAAACGCAGCAAGGTGCTTCAGGCCAATCGGCCATGGCGGGGCAGGGCATGCCCATGTATGTTGGTGTCAGCGCACAAATCGTTGAAGGCATGCAGCCTGCGCAGGTCAATAACGCGCTGCGCGAACAAACCAAAGAGCTCAAAAAAGTCGCCGATACCGATGGCGAAAAAGCCACGATTGAAATCGTAGCGCTGATGTTTCAAAGTATTTTGTCGGAAGAGCGCATTCCTACTGGCGTGCGCGTGTGGTTTGCCCGCTTGCAAATGCCAGTGTTGCGTTTGGCGCTCTCGGAGCCTGAGTTTTTCGGCACGATGCAGCATCCCGCGCGCAAATTGATTGATCGCATGGGCTCTTGTGTGCTCGGCTTTGATGCCAATGTGGGCAGCGTCGAATTAGAGGCTGAGATCAAGCGGATTGTGCAAACCATTGAGCAGTATCCTGAAACCGGGCGGCGCGTTTTTCAACTTGTGTTTGATGAGTTTGAAAAATTCCTCAGCAAATTTCTCACCGAGAGCAAAGCCACGGCCAAGGTCGTCTCGCTGGCGCAGCAGGTCGAGCAAAAAGAAACCGCCGCCATTCAATACACGATTGAGCTGCGCAAGATGTTGGGCAATTTGCCGTTGCGCGACGAGATTCGCGAATTCCTCTTCAAAGTGTGGGCAGAAGTGCTCGCGCTCGCGGCCATGAAAAACGGCGGCCAGCATGAGAGCACTTTGGCGCTCAAGCAAGTGGCCATGGATTTGCTCTGGGCAGCGAGTGCCAAGGCCAGCCGTGCTGAGCGCGCCAAAGTGATTGCCGATTTGCCTGATTTGCTCAAGCGCTTGCGCGCGGGTATGAGTCTCTTGGGGCTGACTGCGCCCATCCAAGATGAACACCTCAAGAAGCTCAGCGACACTTTGGCCGAAGCCTTCATGAGCAAAACCGCTGCGATGGATTCTGCCCAAGTGGCTGAAGTCGCGCAGCGCATCAAACATTTGGAAGATTTCGTTTCTGAAGAAGATGTGGGCGATTTGCCGCTCGATGCTGAGAGCGTAGAGCTCATGCTCGGCATTGACATGACGGGTGTGGAAATAGTGAGCGAAGGCGGCAGCGATCCTACGCAGGCGATGCGAGCTTGGGCGATGGAGCTGGAGCGCGGCAGCTGGTTTCATCTGGATCACAAAGGCAAGATGGCGAAGGTGCAATATGCATGGCGCAGCAAGAGGGGCCAGCTCTTCCTGTTTGCCGATACTGCCGGCCTCACTTATCTTTTCCAGATCAAGCGCTTGGCGGCTTATTTGCAAGCGGGCCTGATGGCGCCTGTCGAAGACGAAACGCTCACCGTGCGCGCCACACGCGCTGCGCTGAGCAAAATTGATGCGCAACCGGATCGATTGTTGGCTGCGGCGTAATTTGCGTTCACTCTGTTTTCGATAGCATTCCGCGCAGTTTTTATGCCGGCTACAGGCCTAAAACACTCCGAAAACTCATTTCTTTGGGTCTTTTTCTGCTTCATCAGTAGGCAGCTCACCTTTCTTGCGCCCAGAAAACATCGTCCACCAGACGATCAGCACAAGCAGTAACAGCGCACCCAGCGCTTCAAGCAAAATAAGCCACATGAGATTTCTCCAATTACCCGGCGCTTTAAGCTCTGGCTTACTGCGTTTCGGTTTGACGCTAGGCATTGTAGGAATGCTGGCTGCTTGCGGTACGCCGCCGCCAGCAAAGCCACAAACTGAGCAAGGCTTGCCACCCGCGCCGCCCGTGACGCAACCCGCGCCTGTCGCGATTCCTGAAGTACCCATCAGCGCTGCGCCCATTCTGCAAACCAAGAGCCGCTGGCAACCTGTGCGCTGGGCAGATCTTCCGGGCTTTGAAAGCGATGCGTTGAATGAAGCTTGGAATGCGTGGATCCGCAGCTGTGAACGCCCGGTGGCACCATGGAGCGCGCTGTGCCCAGAAATCCGCCGCCTCTCGATTGCCGATGAAGCGCAGCAGCGCGCTTGGATGCGCGAGCGGCTGCAGCCCTATCGTGTTGATCCATTGAATGGGACAACGGACGGTTTGCTCACCAGCTACTACGAGCCCGTCTTCGAGGCCAACCGCCGCGCATCGCCCAAACACGCCGTGGCGCTCTGGCAGCCGCCTGCAGGTTTGGCGCAGCGCAAGCCATGGTTCAGCCGCAAAGAGATCGACACCTTGCCAGAAGCGCAAGCCGCGCTGCGCGGCCGCGAGATTGCTTATTTGGCTGATCCTGTCGATGCGCTCATCTTGCAGATTCAAGGCTCAGGCCGCTTGCGAATCACCGAGCCCGATGGCAGCCAGCGCCTTGTGCGCGTAGCGTTTGCGGCAACGAACGATCAGCCGTATCGCTCCGTGGGCCGATGGCTGCTCGATCAGAATTTGATTCGCGATGCAAGCTGGCCGGGCATCAAAGCGTGGATTGTGGCGAATCCGCAGCGCGTGCAAGAGATGCTCTGGAGCAATCCGCGCATGGTGTTCTTTCGGGAGGAGGCGATTGATGCATCTCTCGCGAGCCAAGGGCCAAGAGGCGCGCAGGGCGTGCCTTTAACGGCAGGCCGCTCCATCGCTGTAGATCGAGAAAGCATACCGTTGGGCGCCCCCGTGTGGATGCAAACGCGCGGCGAAGCACTCAATACGCAACGCCTCGTGATAGCGCAAGATGTCGGCAGCGCAATCCTCGGTGCCGTGCGAGCCGATTATTACTCTGGCTCGGGCGATGCGGCGGGCGAGCTGGCCGGCAGGCTCAAGCAGGGTTTGCAGCTTTGGGTGTTATGGCCAAAATAATACTTTATTTGAAGTGAAAACGGTATCTAGCCGGCAAGGAATATACGTTATGCGCTCTGTTTTTAATAGCAAATTACTTCTTGCAATAGTCACAATTGCGCTGCTGTCTGCGTGCGCTAACACACAAAATCCCGCACCACCTGCCCAGCAATATCGCTGCGAAATGGGTATTGAATTCCGCGCGCGCTTCTCGGGCGAATCTGTGTCGCTGGATACCACGCGTGGCTATGAGATGTTGTTCAAAGATGCGAAACCTTTGCCCAATCCACCCAAGCCAAACGAATACCGCAATGAACGCATGAGCGCAGAATTCAATGTGGGCAAAGATGGCAACGAAGCTTTGTTGCGTTATCCCCTGCTACCTCTTGTCGTGCGTTGCGTGAAAGATCGTTAAGTAGTCAATTTCTTGCTTTAAGCGTCGTTCGGATAAAAGAAAATTGCTAAACGTACGGCTTTTGAAGCGATAAAAGAAAACACTGCGCGGGCAATCAAGCCTAAACTGTGCGACAACTGGAGACATCAACCCATGAATGCACCGCTGCCCGAACACATCCACAAAGCACTTGAGACCGTCACGCTTGACGATAAATACTCACTCGACTACGGTCGCGCTTTCATGAGCGGCGTGCAAGCGCTGGTGAAGCTGCCAATGTTGCAGCGTTTGCGTGATCAGCAAAACGGCCACAACACAGCAGGCTTCATCAGCGGTTATCGCGGCTCACCGCTCGGTGGGTATGACCAAGCGCTTTGGAAAGCGAAAAAGTATTTGGCTGATAAGCATGTCGTCTTCCAGCCTGGCGTGAATGAAGAGTTGGCAGCCACTGCTTTGTGGGGCACGCAGCAGCTGGGCTTTGCGCCGCCAGGATCGAATAAATACGATGGCGTGTTTGGCATTTGGTATGGCAAAGGCCCGGGCGTGGATCGTTGTTCCGATGTGTTCAAGCATGCCAACATGGCGGGCACCACGCCGCTGGGCGGCGTGATCGCCGTGGCGGGCGATGACCATGTGGCCAAAAGCTCGACCGCTGCGCACCAGAGCGACCATATTTTTAAAGCCTGCGGGCTGCCGGTGTTCTTTCCTACCGATGTGCAAGACATTCTCGATCTGGGC
>JANMFP010000396.1:0-1906 GCA_031378135.1 Variovorax sp.
GCCGTGGCGGGCGATGACCATGTGGCCAAAAGCTCGACCGCTGCGCACCAGAGCGACCATATTTTTAAAGCCTGCGGGCTGCCGGTGTTCTTTCCTACCGATGTGCAAGACATTCTCGATCTGGGCTTGCATGCGTTTGCGCTCAGCCGCTATGCGGGCGTGTGGTCGGGCATGAAAACGATTCAGGAGATTGTTGAATCGAGCATGACGGCGCAGATCGATCCAGATCGCGTGAACATCGTCATCCCCACTGACTTTGAGATGCCCAAGGGCGGCGTGCACATTCGCTGGCCCGATGCCGCGCTGGAGCAAGAGCAGCGCCTGTTTGATTTCAAATGGTATGCGGCTCTGGCCTATATTCGCGCCAATCGCTTGAACCACAATGTGATTGAAGGCAAAAATGATCGCTTGGGCTTAATCGCCAGCGGCAAGGCTTATAACGATTTGCGCCAAGCGCTGATTGATTTGGGGCTGGATACTGAGACATGCCAGCGCTTGGGAATTCGCGTTCACAAGGTAGCCGTGGTGTGGCCGCTGGAGGCGCAAATCACGCGCGAGTTTGCCACGGGGCTCAAAGAAATTTTGGTGGTGGAAGAAAAGCGGCAAGTCATTGAATACCAAATCAAAGAAGAGCTGTACAACTGGCGCGCCGATGTACGGCCTGTGGTGTTGGGCAAGTTTGACGACACCGGCGAAGGTGGCGAGTGGAGCAACCCGAACCCGACGGCCAACACATTGCTGAGGGCCAACGCCGATCTTTCTCCCGCACTGATTGCCAAAGCGGTTGCCGCGCGCGTGAAAAAGCTCGGTGTAGATGCCGACACATTGGCCCGCATCGAATCACGTCTGGCCATCATCGAGGCCAAAGAACGCTCGCTGCAAGTGATTGATCTGAAAGCAGATCGCACGCCGTGGTTTTGCTCCGGCTGCCCACACAACACTTCCACCAAAGTGCCCGAAGGCTCGCGCGCCATGGCCGGTATTGGCTGCCACTACATGGCGCTCTGGATGGATCGTGCAACGACAGGCTTTACGCAAATGGGCGGCGAAGGCGTGCCTTGGGTGGGTCAGCAGCCGTTCACCAACGATGCGCACATATTCGCCAACTTAGGCGACGGCACTTATTTTCACAGCGGCCTGCTCGCGATTCGTCAAGCGATTGCTGCTGGCGTGAACATCACCTACAAAGTGCTGTACAACGATGCGGTGGCCATGACGGGCGGGCAGCAAATCGGCGAGCGGCCCGAGGGGCATTCGGTGATTCAGATCGCACATTCGCTCGTGGCAGAAGGCGTACAAAAACTCATCGTCGTGACTGATGAGCCTGAGAAATATTCGAGCGCTAAGCTACCGGCAGATGTGGAAGTGAAGCACCGCGATTTGCTTGACGACATTCAACGCGAATTCCGCGAAATCAAAGGCACCACAGCCATCATCTACGATCAAACCTGCGCTACAGAAAAGCGCCGCCGCCGCAAACGCGGCACGCTAGTGGACCCTGCCAAGCGCGTCGTCATCAACGAGCTGGTGTGCGAGGGCTGCGGCGATTGCGGCGTGCAATCGAACTGCATGAGCGTTGAGCCACTTGAGACCGAATTCGGCCGCAAGCGCACCATCAACCAAAGCACCTGCAACAAAGATTTTTCCTGCGTCAAAGGCTTCTGCCCGAGCTTCGTCACCGTGGAAGGCGAGCTGAAGAAGAAATCCAAAACAGGCAAAGCCAATCCCTTTGAATTGGGCGCACTGCCTGAGCCAACGCTTGCAAAAATCCCGAGCGGCACAGCTTGGGGCATCGTCGTCGCAGGCGTCGGCGGCACGGGCGTGATCACCATCGGCCAGCTGCTCGGCATGGCCGCGCACATGGAGGGCCTTGGTATCGTCACGCAAGATGCCGCCGGCCTCGCGC
>JANMFP010000463.1:0-2808 GCA_031378135.1 Variovorax sp.
TGGAATGAGCCACATTGATGCGAAAGACGCAAAAGTAGTAAGCGCCACATGTTTGCGGCCTACGCTGGTGCGGATTTGGCGCACGCTGCTGTCGATGCGCTCCAAGCTGGGCGCGACGGCGCCGAGCAAGCCCATGCCAGCAGCTGTCATCTCCACGCTGCGGGTGTGGCGGTTGAAAAGCTGAGTGCCCACTTCTTCTTCAAGCGCCTGAATCTGGCGGGATACGGCGCTTTGCGTGAGCGCCATTTCTTCAGCAGCGGCGCGGAAGTTGAGATGACGCGCTACGGCTTCAAAAGCGCGAAGGTTGCCAGCGCCGATCGGGCGGGTGCGCAGATGGGTTTGGGAATGCAACATATCGTTCTTCAATTCATGCGATTAATGAATGAATAGTGTGGCGCGATTTCATTGGACTGTCAAGCGTCGCGAGCGCATCATTCATGCTCACCTCAGGAGAAAATCATGTTCAAAACAGCATCAATCCACTCTGCATCTTGCCCCGATGCATCTTCTTTTGCCCGCGCTGGTGCTTTTGTGTTGCCCGCTGCGCAGGCTTTGGCGCTGCGCCCGAAAGAGGCCAGCAGTATCCGCATCACTTGCGGCAGCGCTTGGATCACGATGGATGATGGCGCGGACTATGTCCTGGCGGCTGACGAATGCATCACCGTGCCTGCCGGTAGCCGCGTGGTGATGGAGAGCATGAAGCAGATCGGCCAGCTCAAATTTGATTGGCAGCCGCTGCCTCAAGTGCAACGCGAGCGGAGCCAGCTTCGAGGCCACGCTGATGAACTGGCTGCTGAAGACAGTGTGAGCCCTTTGGTGATAAGCCCGCTCTCTATAAGCCCGCTTGCTCAGTCTTCTCGCGATTTGCGCGGCGCAGCAGTTTTGGCAGCGCGAGGCTTAGTGGGTTTGGCCACGGCTTTAGCAGCTGGCTTAACACATGGTTTAACACGTGGTTTAGCACGCGGTTTAGCCGAATTTTTGACGGGCGGTTTAGCCGCCCGGGCACGCAACGCACACTCAAGCGCCAGAGCCGCCCAAGGCCGCATGGCGTCTTGCGAATCCATCGCCTCCTCAAGAGCAGTGTAGTAGCCCATGGAAGAGGTTTTGGTTTTGCCCAAGTACACGAAGCGCTCGCAGCCTGCAGCTTCAAACTGGCTGCGCACCGCATCATCTGCCTTGAGCCACAACTTTTCGCCGCCGCCTAAGTTGGTAATGATCGCCAGCGTCATGCCATCAATGGAAATACCCCAGCCGCCAAACATACGCTTGGGCACGCATTGGCCTTGGGTGGAGAGCAGATCGCAGCAATAGTCTGCGAATTGACGGTTGACTGTGGCGGGTGATTTTGCGGGCATGAGGCCATGATAAGTATCCCCACGATAATTGCAAGATGAGCGTCATCACTCCTCCCACCCGCCAAGCGGCACTCGTCCTATTCTCCGGCGGGCAAGATTCCACCACTTGCCTGGCTTGGGCTTTGCAGCATTTTCCGCGCGTGGAAACGATTGGCTTTGACTACGGCCAGCGCCATCGCGTGGAGCTTGATGCGCGGCTGGTGGTTCTGCGCGAGATGAAGGCGCAGCATCCTGAGTGGAAAGCCAAGCTGGGCGAGGATCATTTGCTGGATGTCAATGTCCTCGGCAAGTTAAGCGAGACGTCGCTCACGCGCGATGTGGCTTTCAAAATGGAAGCCACTGGCCTGCCCAACACTTTCGTGCCTGGCCGCAATTTACTCTTCCTCACGCTCGCAGCGGCTCTGGCTTATCGCCGTGGCACAGACGTGCTTGTGGCAGGCGTGTGCGAAACCGATTTCTCCGGCTACCCCGATTGCCGCGACGACACGATGAAGGCGATGCAATTGGCTTTGTCTTTGGGTATGGACAAGCGCCTCTTGATTGAAACGCCACTGATGTGGATTGACAAAGCACAGACTTGGGATTTAGCGCAGCAACTTGGCGGCGAAACATTGATCCAAATCATTGAAGAACACACCCACACCTGCTATCTCGGCGATCGCACGCAGCGCCATGCTTGGGGCTACGGCTGCGGCACTTGCCCGGCTTGCGAGCTGCGAAAAAAAGGTTGGTTGGTTTGGAAACAAGCAGCTTCTTCCACATCAGCCTAAAATCATTCACTATTATTTTAATAGCACTGTGCGCAGATAATACGCCGGCGACAACCCTTATTCCTTAAAAATACGATGAAAACCTCCCTCAATACACCCCAGAGCACAGCGCAGAGTGCGCCGCCCATAGCCGATTGGCGCAAAAGCTATGAGCGGGGCGAGTTGCTTGAATCGCAAGCTGATACCAACCCACTCCAACTCTTCGATGCATGGCTGCAAGATGCCGTGAAAGCGCAGTGCCCCGAGCCCAACGCGATGACGCTTGCCACTGTGGGCTCGGATCTGCGCCCTTCAACGCGCATCGTGCTCATCAAAGGCTACGACGAGCGCGGTATCGGTTGGTTCACAAGCTACGGCTCGCGCAAAGGCACAGAGCTGGCTGGCAATCCGTTTGCGGCGCTGCAATTTCATTGGGTGGAGCTGGAGCGCACCGTGCGCATTGAAGGCCGCGTAACGATGATGAGCGCGTTTGAGTCCGATGCCTATTTCAACAGCCGGCCGCTGGGCAGCCGCATCAGCGCCATCACCAGCCCGCAAAGCCAAGTCGTGCCCAGCCGCCAATGGCTTGATGATGAAGCCTTGCGCGTAGCGGCGGAACTTGGCGATGCGCCCAAGCGCCCTGATGATTGGGGCGGCTATCGCTTAATTCCTGATCGTTGGCAATTTTGGCAAGGCCGCAGCAA
>JANMFP010000472.1:0-4197 GCA_031378135.1 Variovorax sp.
CGCGCCGCGAACAAGGCGTGATCCGCTTTCGGATTGATGGCGTGTTGCATGCTGTGTATCAGGTGCCGCTCTCCGTGATGAATGCGATGGTGGCGCGCATTAAGTTGCTCGGGCGCATGGATGTGGTGGAAAAGCGCAGGCCGCTGGATGGCCGCATCAAGACGAAGAATCCGCGCGGCGATGAAGTAGAGATGCGCCTTTCGACGTTGCCAACTGCCTTCGGCGAAAAAATGGTGATGCGGATTTTTGATCCAGATAACGCGGTGAAAGATTTGGAAGGCTTAGGCTTTTCTGAGCACGATGCCACGCGCTGGGAAGAACTGGTCAAACGCCCTTACGGTATTATTTTGGTGACCGGCCCCACTGGCTCCGGCAAGACGACCACGCTGTACTCCACGCTCAAACGATTAGCGACTGAAGAGGTCAACGTCAGCTCGATTGAAGACCCGATTGAGATGATCGAGCCTGCATTCAATCAAACGCAGGTGCAGCATCAGCTCGATTTTGGTTTTGCCGAGGGCTTACGCGCCCTCATGCGGCAGGATCCAGACATCATCATGGTCGGCGAGATTCGTGACCTGGAGACAGCTGAGATGGCCGTGCAAGCAGCTTTAACAGGCCATCTCGTTTTCTCCACTTTGCACACCAATGACGCGCCCAGCGCAGTCGCCCGCCTCATGGAGCTAGGCATCCCGCCGTATCTGATCAACGCCACTGTGCTCGGCGTGTTGGCGCAGCGCCTCATGCGCACCCTGTGCGCAGAATGCAAGCAGCCGGCAGACAACAATCCCGAAGCGATCAACGAGCTCATCAAGCCGTGGAAGATCAACGCCGGCTACAAGCCCTACAAGCCCGTTGGCTGCGTCGATTGCCGCATGACAGGCTATCGCGGCCGCATGGGCGTGTATGAGCTGCTCACCATCACCGAAAGCTTCAAGGCCTTGGTCAACAAAGAAGCCAACATGGACGCCACCCGCAAGCAAGGCATCACAGACGGTATGCGCCCCCTGCGCCTAGCCGCCGCACTGCGCGTGGCTGATGGCATGACGACGATGGAAGAGGTGTTGACTTCTACGCCGTTGATGGGGTGAAGCAAAAACACCTCCACCCATTTATGGGTCGAGGTGTTTCGCCGCAACCGATCAACCGCAAGTTGTGAGCAACATTGCTTTATTTGACCGGTTTCTCCTTGGCCCGCTCCATCGCCAGCCCAGCCACCGCACGATCACCAATCTCTTGCGTCATTTTGAAAGCCATGCGAGTGACTTTCCATTGGCCGCCCTGCTTTTCCAGCTCCCACTCATAGTTACCCACAGGCCGCCAGAGCTTGTCGCCAATCCAGTGGCGGCCATCGACGAATGCGCCTGCAGTGGCTTTGTTGCCATTGACTTGCGCAGTCACGCGCGACAGCTCATGCCAAGTAGCATCAAAGCCGGGCACGATGCCGCGCCATGCGGTCATCAGCTCCTTGGGCGTCATGGTGTTGGGCGAGCCGCCCCACAGGCTGGTGTAGTCGATCACTATCTTGGGCGCAAAAGCTTTCTCGGCCATATCGTATGCGGCCAGATCAACAGCCAGCGGGATGGATGAGACCACGCTGATGACTTTAGATGCCTCGGGCTCGCCCACAGGGCTGAGTGGCGTGGCGGTTTGCGCGTATGACGTGGCAACGAATGCGACGGCGGCAGATGCGAAGATGGATTTGACATGCGACATGATGAAACTCCTGATGGAAAAATGCTTTCAGTTCACCATCGCTATCGTTGCAGGGCTGCTGTGCGATTTCACAAAACGTGCTACTTCGCCAGCGGCTTCTTTGACTTTTGCAGCGTTGTCGTAGAACTCAAAGTGACCGCCCTTGAGCCAGCTCAACTCTTTTTTGCCAGCGAGCAAGCCATACACCTTTTTAGCTTGATCAGGAAACGCTGAATCATCGGAGTGAATGATCATGGTGGGCGCTTTCACTTGGGCAGCAGCAGCCACAGGGTTGAAGCCCAGCCATGATTCCCAAGACTGCACGGCCATCGCATTGGTCCACTGAGGCACATTGCCGCGCTGGGCATTAACGTAGTAATCCATATGATCGCCTGCATGCGCAGCGCCTGAGCCCGCCATGCCATAGGTTTTCACGGTATCGCTCACACCAGTGCTGCTGTATTTCAGCATGGCTTGCTGGCCTTGCGCTTTGAGCTGCGCCACGCCTGCATCGCCGCCATAGAGCAAGGGCGTAAGTGTTGGCTCTGCAAACCAGCCTGCAATCGTAACCACTGCTTTCACGCGGCCATCTTCCGC
This sequence comes from Variovorax sp., assembly GCA_031378135.1. Taxonomy (GTDB): domain Bacteria; phylum Pseudomonadota; class Gammaproteobacteria; order Burkholderiales; family Burkholderiaceae_C; genus JANMDU01. The sequence goes on from JANMFP010000472.1 coordinate 2,293, forward strand.
AGCAGCTTGGATCACATTGCCGCCCGAGGTGCACACGCCGAGCAATGAAATGCTATTGGGGTTGATGGCAGCATGCGTCTGCAAGAATGACACTGCGCCTTTGAGGTCAGCCTTTTTAGCTTCCACAGACTCCAGCTGGCGCGGCATGCCTTCGCTCTGCCCATAGTGGCGATAGTCAAAAGCCAGCGCTGCAATGCCTTGGCTTGCCAGCTCTTTGGCATAACTGGCCGACATTTGCTCTTTAACCGAGGTGAGCGAACCGCCCACCACCACGGCTGGCAAATTAGCGCCAGCTTTCGCGCCTTTGGGCAAATACAAATCACCACGCAGGGTCTGGTTGTTGACTTTGAATGAAACAGATTGCTTGTCAAACTCAGCAGCGATTGCTGCGCTGGCCATCAGGCTCGCTGCAGCCACGGTAGCGAGAGTTGCAATTTTGGAAACAGATTTGAACGACATGGTGAGACTCCTAAAAATTTCGGTTCGCAACCCGTTTCACACCTTGTGATTCAGTCGTTGCGATGGAATGTATTGTTCCGAAATCGAAGTCTGTTGACTTGTCAAATCCTGCGGTGTTTGAAGAATCCTGCGCTTAGATTTTCTTAACAAAAATTGGCCACTAGCCCTATTAAATAATCAATAGTATGCTATCAATAGCAGAGCGCTAGCCTGCAAACGACTTACGCAGCGCCGAGGGGGATATGCCATACACCTGCGCGAAACTGCGCGCGAAATGCGCTTGATCGGCAAAGCCGCAGGCCAGTGCTATTTGTGCAATCGAATCGGGCGTGTCGGCCAGCAAACGCTTGCCGCGCTCTAGGCGGCGATCAGTCACGTATTTATGGGGTGATTGGCCGCTGGTTTGCTTAAAGGCGCGGGCGAAGTGCGCTTCTGACAAGCCCACGAGATCTGCCAGCTTGGCCACGGCAATTTCGCGATCCATGCGGGCATCAATATGGTCAGTCACTATGCGCAACTGGCGGCCAGTGATGCCGCCTTTGGGCGCTGCATTAGCTTCGCCGAAGAGGCGCAGCAGCTGCGTGCCAATCACGGTAAGCATAGCGTCGGCAAACTTGCGCCCGGACGAGCCGCCGAGCAACACTTCTGCGCAAATGGCTTGCATTACGGGCGTGAGCACGTCATCATGCAGGCCAATCACGGGTTCAATGGCTGAATCGGAACCCACCAGCGCCTTGAGCTTGGCCGGCTGCACGATCACGCCGCACCAGCGCGACATCATCTGAACATCAAAACTAAACGCTTGATTCGCAGGCTGAATCCAAAGCGTACCGGGCTTCATCACCACGCTTTGCCAAGCGCCCGCTGCATCGCGCACCTTGAAATGAAAATCCTCGGTATCGCGCGAAATCGCAATGTAATGCCCCACAGGCACCATGCCCTCCACGTGCCAGCCTTGGTTTTCTCCCACTTCGGCATAGATACCATCCCAGCCATAGGTTTTAGAGGTGGCAAAGATGCGGGCATGTTGCAGCGCGGGCAGCGCTTGTTTGCTGCCCTGCTTGGCAAAGGCTAATTCGCTTTTGAGTTCCGTCATAAGTAAGAGTGACTTAGAGGGTCTTATAAAATAAGACGTTCATCGGATGATCGCGACAAATTTAAATTTTTAACCGTATCGTCTAATTCGCCACACCTACAACCCAAGCCACACCTTGCGTACTTAAGCCCTGCTTTTTACCCAACTTGATGAAGGCTTTGTCAAACGTCAGCAGTTGAGAGCTCGCCTCGCGCAACGCCAGATGCAAGGCATCTGTCCCGCTGCCAACTCCGATAGCGTGGCTAGCGCCAAGAAACTGTGCAAATTCCTCTTCGAATGCTTTCACCTCCTTACCCAGAATATCCCAACCGCTGGACAAGACCCTCGCCACGGCCGCATTGATCTCCGCC
>JANMFP010000495.1:0-4695 GCA_031378135.1 Variovorax sp.
CTGCGCCACGGTGCGGAAGTGTTCCATGCGCTGAAGAAAATCATTCACGACAAAGGCATGAGCACGGCCGTGGGCGATGAGGGTGGCTTTGCGCCGTCCACAGAAGCGTCAGATGGGAGTCTTGTGGGCAAAGGCGTACACGAAGCCGCTATCGAATTGATCCTGCAAGCGATTGACAAAGCAGGCTACAAAGCCGGTGAAGACATCGTGCTCGCGCTCGATTGCGCAGCCTCTGAGTTTTACAAAGATGGCAAATACCACCTAGAAGGCGAAGGCCTCACGCTCACTTCCCAAGAGTGGACGGACATGATGGCCGCGTGGTGCGATAAATACCCCATCATCTCGATTGAAGACGGCATGGCCGAAGGCGATTGGGATGGCTGGAAGCTGCTCACCGACCGCTTGGGCAAAAAAGTGCAAATCGTGGGCGACGATCTCTTCGTCACCAACACCAAGATTCTGAAAGAAGGCATCGATAAAGGCATCGCCAACTCGATCCTCATCAAAATCAACCAAATCGGCACGCTCACCGAGACCTTCGCCGCGATTGAGATGGCCAAGCGCGCCGGCTACACCGCCGTGATCTCGCATCGCTCCGGGGAGACAGAAGACTCCACCATTGCCGACATCGCGGTGGGCACGAATGCAGGCCAAATCAAAACCGGCTCACTCTCCCGCTCCGATCGCATCGCCAAATACAACCAACTGCTGCGCATTGAAGAAGACTTGGGCGACGTGGCGCAATATCCGGGCCGCGCGGCGTTTTATAACCTCCGCTGACTTGTCTTCGGAGACAACCTCCGCTGACTTGTCTTCGGGGGAGACAACCTCCTTTGATTAACTTCGGAACATCCTACGCGTAGAGCTCCTATTTCAATAGCACTCTACGCAGGCTGTATGCCGGCATGTGCCCTGAATCGCTTTAAAAACAAGCTGATTCAGGGCATAATTACTTGCAAATGTCTCAACGTATCGTCCCAGCCCTGCTGATCGCCCTCTTGCTCGCCCTACACGCGCAGCTCTGGCTCGGCCGAGGCAGCGTCTCCCATGTCAATCAACTGAGCGCCAAAGTGCAAGAGCTGAGCACGAAGAACAAGGCAGCCCAACAAACCAACGAACAGCTCGCCTCGGAAGTGCGCGATTTGAAAGAAGGCTTGGAGATGATCGAGGATAAAGCTCGCGCAGAGCTGGGCATGATCAAGCCCAACGAGATCTTGGTTCAGTATTCCAAGTAAATTTGAAGCCAAATCAACCAGTCGCCGGCGTATTTACTGCACATAGTGCTATTTAATTTATAGCATTGGTTTGCTTACTGTTTCGAGCCACCTTTTACACCTGCGGCCTAGCGCGACGTTATTGCCTCAGGAATATTTTTGAAAACACACGCGATTCAGAACAGCGCAATCCAACCCTTTCCCCACGCGCAGTTGCCAAAAAATTCCCGGTTTAACAACATCACGCTCTCCGCTGGCGAGGCAATGGTCAACGTGACGGACACACTGTACGAATTAGCTACGGTAACTCAGTAAGCAGGAATAAGTAAGACAGCACCAAAACACGCTGCCATTTCAATAGTAACTTGTAAAACTGCACGCCAATAGCGCCTGTATGCAAACCAAAACAGAGAACCAAATGCAACGACAAAACCAAAAAACAAGACCGTTACTGAAAAGTGATAAACAACAAAATTGAAGATTGCAGCAACTGATCCCTTTTCGTTTATGAACTCAGGACGATCAAAAAAATATGCAGACCACGGCAGAAAATTATGCCGAACAATACCAGCGCCGTGCTTACACGGAATCGAAATCGCGGTGGCAATTGGTTTGGGGAAATAGTCATTTATTCAATACTTACAAAAACACTTGATAACGCAGTTTGGAGTTGAAAAGGAGCCTTTCTCAGCACGCCACCCAACCATCCAGCGGAGAGCGTGATGTTGTTGGATCGGGAATGTTTTTGGAAGGCGCGCGGGGAGAGGGTTGGTTTGTGGCGATCTGAATCGCGTGTGTTTTCAAAAATATTGCCGAGGCAATAACGTCGCGCTAGGCCGCAGGTGAGCGGTTGGAGCGAAACTCCGGGCAAGCCAATACTACTAATTCAATAGCACTCTGCGCAGTAACTACGCCGGCAAACTGTCTAAAAGGCTTACAAATCTTCTACAAAATCAGCAAAGCGCGGAAATCGTTAACGTTGGTATGCGTGGGGCCGGTGATAACAAGATCGCCCAAGGGTTCGAAGAAACCGACGGCATCGTTGCGGTCTAGGTGGGCATCTAGCCTCATGCCGGACGCTGCAGCGCGTGCCAAGGTATCAGGCGCGACGTAGGCGCCTGCATTGGCTTCAACGCCGTCGATGCCGTCTGTGTCTGCGGCTAGGCCGTAAATGCCTGGCATGCCTTGCAGGCCGAGGGCCAGGCCCATGCAGAATTCACCGGCTCGGCCGCCTCTTCCCTTTGGCGTGCCTGCGGGCTGTTTTCGGATGGTCACAGTCGTCTCGCCGCCGGAGAGGATGACGCAGGGCTTTTTGAATGCGCCCTGCCCGCGAGCCACGCCGCGCGCAATCGCCGCATGTACTTTGCCCACTTCGCGCGATTCGCCTTCGATTTCATCGCTCAGAATGTAGGCCTCTATACCCGCTGCGCGGGCGGCGGCTGCGGCAGCCTCTAAAGATTGCTGCGGCGTAGCAATCAAATGCACTTCATGCCCCGAGTCATGACCAAAAAACCTCGCATCGCTTGGCTTAGGCGTCTCTAACGCGCCACTTAGCAATTGCGCCTCAATCGCCGCAGGCACGGCAATGCCATAGCGCTTCAAAATCGCCAGCGCATCCGCGCAAGTGCTCGCATCTGCCACAGTCGGGCCGCTGGCGATCACGCTCACATCATCGCCCGGTACATCGCTGATCGTGAGCGTCACGACTTTTGCTGGCGCGCAGGCCGCAGCAAGCCAGCCGCCTTTGATTTGCGAAAGGTGCTTGCGCACGCAATTCATCTCGATGATGTTGGCGCCCGAATTTAAAAGCTCTTGGTTAATGCGTTGCTTCTCGGTGAATGCCAAGCCATCGACTGGCAGCGTGAGCAAGGCCGAGCCGCCGCCTGAGATGAGGCAGAGCACGAGGTCGTCTTTCGTCAAGCCTTGGGTGAGCGCGAGGATTCGCTTGGCCGCATTCAAGCCCGCCTCATCGGGCACGGGATGCGAAGCTTCGACGACTTCAATACGCTCAGCCAAGCCTTTTGCGCGAGGCGGCGTATGCCCATAGCGCGTTACCACCAAGCCCGAGAGCGGCGCATCTTGCGGCCAGAGCGCCTCCACAGCCTGCGCCATTGCCCCGCCCGCTTTGCCGGCGCCGAGCACAAGAGTTCGCCCATTTGCGGGTGGGCTGGGCAGTCTAGCGGCCGTATTGTGCAGCGGCAAAGCGCGACGCACAGCAGCTTGGTACAGGTGCAACAAAAATTCACGCGGGTGGGTGGTGTAGTTCAACGGCATATGGGCAGTTCAGCTTGCTGTGATTCGATCATGGCATTGTGCCTTGGGCGGATTCCGATTGAGTCTTATCGCTGTCTGTAAAACCCACATTCCTGATGAAATCTGGTTATCGCTGTGATGCTGGGCTGATAAAGATGAGCGCAGCATGATCCCTGTGCGTACTGCAAATACAAACAAAGTGGACAGCGGGATGCATGTTGACTTGTCGTGTGGGTGAATGCGCGTGTGGCATATTGCACAGATTGCGGTTAATGAATGAATAAATTGCTCAGCAGCATAGATTTGCAGCGGAAATGTTAGAAACTCACCACTTGGTACATCCATTGCTCAAAACCGCTAGCATCTTCACAATTCAGACATGAGCCCACTTCGCAAAACGCTTCATCCCGCCAACACAGGACTTTCGCCTACGGGGATCGTGCTGCTGGTGATTTTGATGCAGGTGATTTTGATCAGCGCACTCTATTATTTGGCTCAGCAAAACCTCATCAGCTTCGAGCCAGCAGAGCTCGTGGTGTTGCTCGTCTATTCCATCATCGCAGTAGCTGCATCCCTGATCGTTGCGCTGATGCGCAGGCGCTGGGTGCAATCTGAGAACCGCGTGCGCCAGCGTCTGCTTGACATCATCGATGCGATTCCTGATCCTTCCAGCGTGCGCGATATGAAGGGCAAATATGTGATGTGGAACAAAGCGGCCGAGAGCTACCACGGCATCAAAGCAGAGCATGTGGTTGGCAAAACGCCGTTTGATTTATTCCCTAAAGAAGTAGCGCGCAACCTGCTCGAACTGGATGCGGAATGCGCGAATGCCAATCAGCCGATGCTGCGCAGAGTGGTGTTGCCGCCTCTGTATGGTAAGGGCAAGCGCGTGGCGCAAATTCGCTCTGCGCCGATTCAATCTGCCAGCGATTCCAATGCAAGCGGCAATATCCGTGGCGTTGTGACTATTCTTCACGATGCAACGGAGAGCGAGCGCGAAACAACATCGCTGCGCCAGCTCAGCACACAGCTCAAAATGGCGCTCGATACTTCTGGCTTTGGCAGTTGGATTTGGGATTTAGAGACCGATACCGTCACCTACTCCAGCCAATATCGCGCCTTGCTGCGGTACACAGGCAAAGATTTCAACAAAGATTTTGAGTTTCGCGCACGTATTCATCCTGGTGATTCGGATGAAGTAATTGCCTCTGCTAAACGCACTATCCAA